>JALDXP010000241.1:0-4054 GCA_032154885.1 Actinomycetota bacterium | reverse complement strand
ACGTGAACGTCGAAGAGCTGGAGCAGCAAGAGATCTCGATCTGACCGATCGGGCGGTAGTGGGGGCGACAGGGGAGCGAATCGCCGCGAGATTTCTATCCAGCCATGGGCTCGATGTCGTCGGGCGCAATGTCCACGTCGGTCGCGGTGAGCTCGACCTCCTCGTCCTGGATCGGGGACGACGCGTTGTCGTCGAGGTGAGGGCCATCACAGCCGATCGAGACCCGATCGATGCCATCGACTCTGGCAAGCGAAGACACGTCACACGTCTGGCCGTGGCGGCAGGCGCCTCGCGCGTCGACTTCCTCGGTGTCCGGATCGGGCCCGATGACGTGGAGATTCACTGGGTGCCAGGCTGTGGTTGACTGGGCGGCCATGTCGCTTGATCGCCCCGTCGCGTGAATCTCGCCAATCCCGCGATCAAGATCGAGGGCCTCGTCAAGCGTTACAGGTCGACCACCGCGCTCGACGGATTCGATTGCGTGGTGCCCTCGGGAGCCATTACGGGGCTGCTCGGGCCCAACGGGGCGGGCAAGACGACTCTCTTCCGCTCGCTCTTGGGTCTTACGAGGACCGACGCCGGGAGCATCGTCGTCCTCGGTCAGGAAATCCCGCGAGGCCTGATCGAGGTCACGAAGAAGATCGGGGCAATCATCGAGGAGCCCGGTCTGATCCGGGCACTCACCGGGCGGGTCAACCTCCAGGTGGCGGCCGATCAGCTCGGCTTTGGCCACGAGCGCATCGATGAGATGCTCGAATTCGTCGGCCTCCAGGCCGATGCCGGGCGAAAGATCGACGAGTACTCGAAGGGGATGCGGCAGCGTCTCGCCTTGGGCGCGGCGCTGATCGGAGATCCTCAGCTCCTGCTCCTCGATGAGCCCCTCGACGGTCTCGACCCGGCCGGGCAGATGGCCTTCCGGGCACGACTCCGCGAGATCGCCGATAGCGGCCAGACCGTGGTCGTCTCGAGCCATGACCTGGCGGATATAGAGGCCCTGGCCGACTACGTGGTGGTCCTGAACCGCGGGAAGCTGGTCACGGAAGGACCTCTGGAGGAGATGCTCTCCGGTGGAGCGACAAGGGTTGTCACCGACGGAGCGGGCGCCGCCCTCGCCGCACTTTCGGCAGCCGGCATCGGCGTCAGACAGGACGGCAGCGGGCTGATCGTCGAGGAAAGCGATGGGAGCCGGGTGGTCAGGGTCCTGGCCGAGGCCGGTATCTATCCCAAGGAGATCAGGCCGGCCCGGTCGACGTTGGAGTCCGTGTTCCTCGGCATGACGGGCGAGGGGGATCAGTGAGTCTCCTTCATGCCGAGTACCTGAAGCTGAGCCGCAGGAGGCTCTACTACATGATGGTGGTCATCCTGGCCGCCCTGGTCGGGCTGCTCGCCTTCTTCCTTTTGATCTTCGCCCAGATCGCACCCGAGTTGGCCGAAGACGTGCCGCTGCTGAGGAAACCCGTCGCCTACGTCTTTGGCGCCCAGCAGGTGGCCGGGCAGACCTGGTTCCCTTTGATCCTGGCGGTCGTCATGCTGGGGAGCGAGTTCGGGAGCACGGTGTGGGCGACGGCGTTGACCAGGGATCCGCGTCGGGTCAGCCAGATCTCGGCCCGCTTTTTGGTTCTCGCCCTCGCCTCGCTGCTCGCGATTGCCGCCGGCATCGCCGGGTGGGCGATTGTCACGGCGATCGCCGTGCCGGGAGAGGGTGGTCCCGGCGTCGAGGAATGGCTGAACCTGGTGTGGAAGGTCGGACTGATCGAGCTGGCGTGGACGGCGATCGGCCTGGGAGCGGTGGCCATGCTCCGGTCGGTCGGGCCGGCGATCGGAGCAGCGCTCGCTCTCTATTTCATCGACCCGATTCTCGGCCTGTGGGGACCTTGGGAAACCGTCTCCCTGTCTGCAGCTAGCAGCGCCCTTTTCCAGATCGACATCCCCGGCGGGTTCGGTGCACTTGTCCCGGGGACAGACCTGTCCCTACCTCACGCGGTGACGGTCATGTTGGGCTGGACCGCTCTCGGTCTATTCCTCACCTGGTGGGGTCTCCACCGCCGCGACGCCTGAGCGCCTCAGAAGGCGGCGATCACATCCTCGACCGAGGAGAGAGCGGAGGAGGGCTGCGTGAAGATGCTGAGGTGGTCCCCATCGAACTGCCGACGAGCCCAGCCCCGTCTCCCGGCTTCGGCATATTCATCGTCGTAGGCCGCGCTCAGCTGGAGGTAGCCGCAGTTGCGTTTCGACCAACCTTCGGGGACGGGGACTGCCTCGTCGTAGAAGGACCTCGGCACGATTGGCATGTCACTCGACAAGCGTGCGCGGTCCTCCGGTTCGGGAAGCAAGTCGGCGACCGTCTCCGCCGGCCACCATTCGATCCATGGACGGAGCTTCCCGTCGACGACCTGTTCGTCGAGAAGTCGTGCCAGCGACGGCGATGTCCGGTGCGTCCCCTGAAGGGGCGGCACCACGGCATCGATGAAGAGCACTGCGATGGCTCCAAGACGATGGGCGATCTCAGGTAGAAACACGCCAGCGCCCGAATGGCCGATCACGACCGGCGCCGGTCCGAGATCTCCCCCGGCATCGACTGCGGCTAGGACAAGAGCCTCCCTGTGGGGTGGTTGCGCGGTAGTGGCGCTGGTCAGGTCCGAGATTGCGGTCGGATGGCCGGCTTTGGATGCCGCCTTCGCGAAAGGGCCCCAGCAGGACGGTCCGAGCAGGGGGCTATGGACGAGCAGGAAGGCCTTGCCTGTCATCGGCACTATGTCTGAGCGCCGAACCGACGACGCATCTCTTTGTGCCAGCAGCCGTGGTGCCAGTGCCGGCGTAGGTCGGGCTCGTGGTCGGGCACGACTACCAGATGAAACGTGCCAGGAGGGATGATCGTCGAGCAGCCGGGGCAGATGTACTCCTTGCGCGCCGCGTATGGCTGCACCGGGGAGACGGTCACCCCGAGAAGATCGCCCACGCCAGGACCGCGAATATCGCCGCGAACGCGACCACCACCGCGACGATGTCAGCGGTGCTCTTCTCGTGATCGCGAAACGGGTTGAACCCCATGCCTGGAACGGTAACCACGCCTCGCGAGGTCTACCGTCATCGCGGTGAGCTGGTTGCATTCCGATGATCGCGGACTGGTGCGCTGGCTTACGATCGACCGTCCCGATCGTAAGAACGCCATCCCGTTCGATGGCTGGCCAGACCTCCGGGTCACCTTCGAAGGATTCGAGGCGTCAGGGCAGCGAGTGCTCGTCATCACCGGGGCCGGCGGGGAGTTCTGCGCCGGCGCCGACCTGGACCCGTCGCGGGTGGATCGGCTCCAATCCGTCGAGGATCGTCACTCACGGATGAAGGAGGTGGCCGGCGCCGCGATGGCCCTCCACCGGTTGACGAAGCCGGCCATTGCTGCTGTCGATGGGGTTGCAGTCGGGGCCGGGTTGAACCTCGCCCTCGGCTGTGACGTTGTGGTCGCCACCGAGCGGGCCCGATTCTCCGAGATCTTCGTGAGGAGAGGGCTGACTGTGGACTTTGGCGGGTCGTGGTTGTTGCCACGGATCGTCGGCATGCAACGGGCCAAGGACCTGGCGTTGTCGGGGAGGATCGTCGAGGCCGATGAGGCGCAGCGGATCGGGCTGGTCACCGAGGTCGTCCCGGTCGATGCTCTCGAAGCTCGGGTCACCCAGATCGCCGATGGCTTCCTGGCGGGGGCGCCCGTGGCCCAGATGTTCGCCAAGCAGACCCTCAACGCCAGCTTCCAGATCGGGCTTGCCGATGCCCTCTCCTGGGAGGGCGAAGCCCAATCTGTCGCCCTCGGCACAGAGGATGCGGCCGAGGGATTGCTCGCCTTCCTCGAGAAGCGGGACCCGGAATGGAAGGGCCGGTAGGGGCGACAGAAATCTCTGAGATTTCTTGGCTGATTCCTCGATTTCGGACCGGTTTCTGTCACTGGCTTCCGATACGTTGGGTTTCATGGAGAGGGAGCATTTCACCAGCGACCAGGCTGATGGGGTCTTGTCTCATCTGTTTTCTGGTCTGTCGGCTTTCTATGCGGAGATCTGTGAAT
>JALDXP010000240.1:0-4063 GCA_032154885.1 Actinomycetota bacterium | reverse complement strand
GGGCCAAGGCTCAGGAAGCCTCGATCACCTCGCGGCCGCCGTAGGTGCCGCACTCACGACAGGCGCGATGGGGAAGCTTGGGCTTGCCGCATTGCTCGCAGGCAACCGACGTTGGACGGGATACCTTCCACGCCGCTTTTCGTTGTCTGGTCCGCGAACGCGACATTTTCTTCTTGGGCACCGCCATTTGGTGCTCTCCTTGGTCAGGGTTCGAGCAGATCTTTCAGGGTGACGAAGGGTGAGTCGGAATCATCCTCGTGGCCTTCGCAAGGTTCACTATTCAAGTCGGTTCCACAGGTTGGGCAAAGTCCCAGACAGTCATGCCTGCACAAGGGTTTCGCCGGCAGCGCCAAGGCCAACTCGTCGCGGGCCGGTCCTGAGATGTCGACCTCGTGCTCGACGATGGCGTAGCCATCCTCGTCGGGCATCGTGCGGAAGTACTGCTTGGTCGCCACTGTGACCGCGTCATCCCACTCGATGAGACACCGCGTGCAGGTGAAATGGCCCGTTGCCGTCACGACGAAATCTGCCTCGACGGCGTCGATGAGCCCGATGACCCGGCCGGAAACGCTCATTGCCCCTTCGACCCGGGCATCGCCGAAATCGAGGTGCACCGGGGACGTTCCCTTGAATGGCCGCTCCTTCCCGGGCGACCCGACCAGATCGCCGACAGGGACCACGAGATCGTGGCTCATCTCAGAGAGGGACGTCTGGGGGCTTGGGTCGGGCCTCGTGGAGCTCGTCCCGCGCATCCTGGATCTGGTCGAGGATCTGGTTGAGGATCAGCTCGAGACGCTGGAGCTTCCGCTCGATCTCGTCTTCGGTCTCGAGCCGGAGACGCCGAGCCTCCCCTTCGGCGCGTCGCACCAGGATGTTCGCCTCTTCCACCGCCTCGGCCATGATGTTGGAGTCCGAGACGAGACCGTCGGCTTCCTTCCGGGCGCGATCGACGATCTCGCGAGCCTTCTCATTGGTGCGTGCGATGAATGCCTCGCGCTCCCGGACCATCCACCTCGCGGCCCGCAGCTCGTCCGGCAGGTCGGCGCGGATCTTCTCCAGCATCCCGAGAAATTGCTCCCTGTCGACCATGGCATTACCGGACAAGGGGACGTTCTTCGCCTCGTGGAGGTAGACGATCAGGTCGTCAACCGTGTCCTGAAGGTCGCTCAGCTCCGCCCGGCTCTCCTGCTCGACCGGCTCGACGACTTCGGCTAGCGGGGCTTCCTGCTCGTCGGTCATGTCAGACGCTCCTGGAGGGCTTTTTCGACGGCACTTGGTACCAGACCGTCGATCGATCCGCCCAGTTTGGCAACTTCCTTGACCAGGGACGAAGAGATGAAGCTCCAATCGGATTTTGTGGCCATGAACACCGTCTCCATTCCGGAGAGGTTCCGGTTCATCTGTGACATCTGCATCTCGTACTCGTAGTCGTCGACGGTCCGCAGGCCTTTTACGACCACATCGGCACCCACTTCGGCGGCGTATTCGACGAGGAGCCCCGAGAACGACCCGATCTCCGCCCGCCCACCGAACATCTCCTCCAGCAACGAAATCCGCTCCTCGATCGAGAACAGCGACTCCTTCGACGGGTTGTCCACGACGGAAACCACCACCCGGTCAAAGGCAGCGATGGCCCGCTCGATGACATCCACGTGCCCGTTGGTTGGTGGGTCGAAGCTCCCGGGACAGAGTGCGGTGGTCATACGGCCTCAGCTTCCTTTTCGTACCGGAGGATTCTGGTATCCCCGTAGCGCCTATCGGTGGCAACGCTCCAGTTTGACGGTGCCTCCGGGATTGTGTCGGTGTGACGTCTGGACAGGATCACCTCGGCCCTGGCCGCCAACAGCCGCTCGAGGGCGCTCAGATCGGTGGCCAGAACGGACGATGCCATGTCCCACGGCGGGTCGATGAACACCAAATCGAACTCGCCGCTGGAACGTTCGAGGAATTCCCGGACATTGGATGTCACCAAGGTGCCCCCCAGACCTACTCCCCTGATGTTCAATCTCAGGGCCTCGAGTGCCCGATTGCCGCTCTCGACGAAGGTGGCGGCGGCAGCGCCGCGGGACAAGGCTTCCAGCCCGAACGATCCGGATCCGGCGTAGAGGTCCAGCACAGTGGCCTCCTCGACCCAGCCTCCGATCATCGAGAACACCGCCTCCCTAGCTCGATCGGTGACTGGCCTCGTGGCCGGAGTGTCGGGGGCGACAAGCCGTCTGCCCTTCGCCTTGCCACTGATGATTCGCATCACTCAGCTCTTGAACAGCCAGTCGACCGATTCTCCGAGCATGGCCCGGACCTCCTCGGCCAGCTCGGGATGGTCGGCCAGTCCCGGATCCCGGTCGACGATGGCGAAAGCGTCGTTGCGGGCTGCGGTCAGGAGGTCGAGATCCCGGAGCAGGTCGGCGAGCTTCAGGTCGGCCACGCCCGATTGTCTCGCCCCGAACACTGTCCCCTGACCTCGAATCCTCAGGTCTTCCTGGGCCAGCACGAATCCGTCGGTAGTGGCGGCCATCGCGGCCAGTCGCTGTTCGCCATCCTCAGTGGAGGGATCCGCGATGAGCAGGCACAACCCCGGGTGCCGGCCGCGACCCACCCTGCCCCTCAGCTGATGGAGCTGGCTCAGACCGAATCGATCGGCGTCCTCGATCACCATCACGGTGGCGTTGGGTATGTCGATCCCGACCTCGATGACTGTCGTCGCCACCAGGACGTCGATCTCACCGGCCCGGAACTCCGACATGACAGCCTCTTTCTCCGCGGGTCTCAGCTGGCCATGGATGAGGCCCACGCGCAGATCCGGCATCAAGGCCGAGAGACGTTGGAACTCCGCCGTAGCCGAAGCGGCCTCGACCTTGGGGCTGTCCTCGACGAGGGGACAGACGACAAAGGCTTGACGCCCCGTGGCGACCTCCTCTGCGATCCGCTTCCAGGCGACGGCCTCCTCCAGCCGGGAGAGGATCTTCGTCTTGACCGGCGTGCGACCTGGCGGCATCTCGTCGATGATCGAAACGTCGAGATCCCCATAGAGGGTCATGGACAGCGTCCTGGGGATTGGTGTGGCTGTCATGATCAGCAAATCGGGGTCGATCTCATCGGCCTTCTCCTTCAGCATGACCCGCTGGGACACCCCAAACCGGTGCTGTTCGTCCACCACGGCGACACCGAGCCGGTGGAAGTGGACCCCCTCTTGGATGAGTGCGTGGGTCCCGACCAGGATGTCGACCTGTCCGGAGGCGACGTCCGCCAGCAGATCCGCACGACTGAGATCGGCGCGGTAATTGGCTGCGGCAGTCGATCCGGTGAGGATCCCGATGTGGACAGCCGGCCCATCCGAACCGAAGAGACTGTCCATCCCCAAATCGCTGGGAGCCGCGAATGGCTCCGGAGACAGGCTGGCCTGGGCGAGTAGCCCGGTCACGCCCAGATAGTGCTGCACGGCGAGCACCTCGGTCGGCGCCATGATCGCCCCCTGCCAGCCCCCCTCCACTCCTCCGAGGAGGGCGGCCACCGCGACCACTGTCTTGCCCGAGCCGACCTCGCCTTGCAGGAGACGATGCATCGGGTGCGGCTCACGGAGGTCCTGGTCGATCTCCTCCAGCACCCTCACCTGGGCACCGGTGAGCTCATACGGCAATCCTTCGATGAATCGGCCTGCCAATTCCCCGCTCGGGGTGTGGGCGAACCCGGTGGCATCCTCCATCTGACGACGCTTCTGAAGCGCAAGAGACAGCTCGAGGCGAAAGAACTCGTCGTATACGAGGCGATTCCGCGCCGGGTCCACTCGATCCAACGATTCGGGGAAATGGATATCGCTGAAGGCCTGGTCGCGGCTGATCAGGCCCTTCCTCGCCAGCATCTCGGCCGGTACCGGGTCGGGGATAGGCCGCGACCGATTCAACGCGATGTGCATCGCGCGCAGGATCGCCCAGGGTTTCACCGACCCCACTTGTGGGTGCACCGGCACGATCCGGCCGGTGACGATCGATTCCTTGTCGTCTCCAAGCCTCTCCACCACCGGGTTCGACATCTGCAGTGTCCCGTTGCGGGACGTAACGGTGCC
>JALDXP010000239.1:0-4067 GCA_032154885.1 Actinomycetota bacterium | reverse complement strand
TCGATAGTGATCCCCGCCTACAACGAGGCTGCGGGAATAGTGGACTCGGTCCGCTCGATGTCGATCGTCGGCTACCCGAGGTTCGAGATCGTGGTCACCAACGACGGATCATCTGACGCGACGCTGGAGACCCTGATCGAAGCCTTCCACCTCGAGCGCGTGCGCATCCCCTATCGCCCGGATATCGCCACCGCTCCAGTCAAGGGCATCTACCGCGGTCGGGGCTCATTTGACATCACCGTCATCGACAAGGAGAACGGAGGGAGGGCAGATGCCCTGAACGCGGGGATCAATGCAGCCCGATATCCCTATGCCCTATGCACGGACGCCGACGTGATCCTCGATGCCAACTGCCTGATCGGCGCGATGCGACGGGTGGTCGAGGACCGCCAACGAACGATCGCCGTTGGTGGCAACATCCGGCCCCTGAACGGGAGCAAGGTCCAGCTCGGGCACCTGGTCGAGGCCGGAGTGCCCAAGAAGCTCGTTGCCCGGATGCAGGTGCTGGAGTACCTGCGCACCTTTCTCGCCAGCCGCCCCGCCTGGTCGCAGATGGAGGCTCTGCCCCTCGTCTCCGGCGCATTCGGGGTGTGGAAGAGATCGGCCGTGATTGCGGTGGGTGGGTTCACGAGCGGGCATATGGGTGAGGACATGGACCTGACCATGCGTCTCCACCGCCACCACATCGACAACGAAATCCCCTATCGGATCGTGTACGAGCCGTCAGCTGTGATCTGGACCGAGGTCCCGGACAGCCTTCGCGTACTTCGCCGTCAGCGGATCCGATGGCACCGTGGGCTGATGACTGCCGTCAAGGACTTCATGCCGATGACGTTCAACCCCAGGTACGGCAAGGTCGGGATGATCACATGGGCGGCCATGTTCATGTTCGAGTACCTGGCACCTGTCATCGAGTTCCTCGGGTGGATCACCATCCTGGTGGCATTACTGCTCGGCGTCCTCAACACGACCTCTCTCATGATCCTTGTCGCCCTTGCCTTCGGGGTGGGCCTGATCAATTCGCTGATCGCCCTGCTCCTCGACGAGTCGTATGGCTACTTCAACTCCCTGAAGGACACTCTGCGTCTGATCGTGATGGCTCTCATCGAGAACCTGGGCATGCGCCAGATAACGGTCGTCTGGCGCATCCGCGCCATCTTCGGTGGCAAGGGCACCCGTGTCTGGGGCAACATGGAACGCAAGGGCGTCACCAACCTCGATGAGGCGCCACAGCGAACCTGAGGTAGTTCGAGCAACCTCAGGTTCTGCGGCCCGTATCCGGGCCCTATCGCCTCAGCTTCAATCGGCTGGGCGGGCCCGACTCGAGGCTGAGGCGGTTCGTTTCATATCCGGGCCTGGGAACCTGAGGTTCCAGGATTCGCAGCAACAGCTCATACCCCTTCGGCAAGGCGGGTGGCCTGCTCGTCGGCGCTGAGGGCGGTGACGAATTCGTCGAGGTCGCCTTCGAGGATCTGATCGAGACGCTTCAGGGTGAGGCCGAGCCGGTGGTCGGTGACCCGATTCTCCTTGAAGTTGTAGGTGCGGATCTTCTCGGAGCGCCCACCCGAGCCCACCTGTGACCGGCGCGCCCCGGCGAGCTCAGATTGCTGGCGCTCCAACTCCAGCTGATACAGCCTCGCCCTGAGGATGCGCATCGCCTTCTCCTTGTTCTGGAGCTGGCTCTTCTCATCCTGAACGGTGACGACCAGAGAGCTGGGAAGGTGGGTGAGCCGCACGGCAGAATCGGTCGTGTTCACCGATTGTCCTCCTGGCCCGGTCGACCGGTACACATCCACCTTCAGGTCGTTGGGGTCGATCTCCACGTCGACTTCCTCGACCTCGGGCAGGACGGCAACCGTCGCGGTGGAAGTGTGGATGCGCCCCTGGGACTCGGTCTTGGGCACCCTCTGCACCCGATGCACCCCCGCTTCGTATTTCATCCGCGAGTAGGCGCCCTTGCCCTTGATCGCGACCGTCACCTTGTCGTAGCCGCCGGCCTCGGACGGTGAGCTGTCCAGCGGCTCGATCTCCAGCCCGATGCGGTCGGCATATCGCTCATACATCCGAAGCAGGTCCCCGGCCCAGATGGCGGCCTCGTCGCCACCCGCCGCCGACCGGATCTCGAGGATCACGTCCTTGGCGTCGGCCGGATCGGTCGGGATCAGGGCGAGCTTGACCCTCGCCTCGATTTCATCGATCTCGTCTGCAAGATCCCGGGCCATGTCGGCCATGTCGGGATCGTCCGCCATGGCACGTGCATCTTCGAGGTCGGCGCCCAGCTCACGCAGCCGACGGATGTCGGACACGACGTCTCGAAGGTCGGCGTGACGCTTGCCCAGCTCGGCGAGCATCGCAGGGTTGGAGAGCGTCTCAGGGTCGGACAGGGCCGCCTCGGTCTCATCGAAGACAGACTCGATCTCGACGAGCCTCAGCGCGAGCGTGTCGTCCATCAGGCCTCCGCGGTCGGAGGGGTGAGCCCAAAGGCGGCACGGCGAACCTCGAGCGCGGAGCCGGGCAAACCGCCACGGCCGATGACGTCGTCGACCATCTCGTCGTCGAGGGCAACCACCAGGCTGGAGATGGCAACCTCGATTTGAGCTTCGTCGGGGACACGGGTCGTCAGCTTCTGCAGCCAGATGCCGGGAGCAGCAAGGGCGCGGGCCAGCCAACCGGTGCTCCTGGTCCCCGACCATCGCAGGAGCTCGTAGGCGATCCCGGCGATGATCGGGATGCCGATCAAGCGAGAGGTGACGAGAAAGACCCATCCGGGCCGGCCGAAGAAGGAGAAGAGGATGATCGAGCCGAGCACGACGATGAGCAAGAAACTCGTGCCGCAACGGGGATGTTCGGGCGGATAGCGACGCACCGACTCGACGCTGAGCGGCTCCCCCGCCTCGTAGGCGTGGATCGACATGTGCTCCGCTCCGTGGTACTCGAAAACACGCCCGATCTCAGCCGATCTGCCGATGGCCCAGATGTAGGCGATGAAGAGGGCGAGGCGGATCGCCCCTTCGCTCACGTTGAACAGAATTCCCGATTCGCCAGAGAGCGCACCCGCTGCAAGAGCCGGGAGCAGGATGAAGATCCCGGCGAACAAGGCGAAGGCGAGGGCCATGGTCCACCCGATCTGGGTCTTGCTCAGTGGCTGCTCCTCATCGCCGGCTGCCATCTCGGCAGACCAGGACAGCGCGCGAAACCCCAGGCTCAGCGATTCCCAGAGAACGACGATGCCACGCACGAACGGAATGCGGGCGGCACGGTTGCGGTCGGCGAGACGACCGAGGACATGACGTTGAGCGACGATGGTGTCGTCCGGCTTGCGCACGGTCACCGACCACGCACCAGGGGCGCGCATCATCACACCTTCGATCACGGCCTGTCCCCCGACCGTCTTGGCCGGGTCGATCGGGCTGGTCAGCCCTTCGTAATTGGGACGCTCGGGTGTCAAATGCGGGTCTTTGGCTCCCAAGTTCGGGTCGGGAGCCGTCGACTCACTCCGCGTCAGCGGTTTCCGCCTCTCCGTCAGCCTCGACTGGATCGCCCGCCTTGGTGAAGGCGGTCTTCCCGTAGCGCTTCTGGAATCGCTCCACGCGCCCGCCGCTGTCGACGAGCTTCTGCTTGCCGGTGAAGAACGGGTGGCACTCATTGCACAACTCGATGTGCATCTCGCCCGGCTTGGTGCTCCGGGTGGTGAAGGTGTTGCCACACGAGCACGTGACGTGCGTCTCGGCGTATGTCGGATGAATGTCGGTCTTCACCGCTGGCTCCTATCTAGCTGCCGCTGCTCTTCGCCACCTCGGCGAGGAAATCGGCGTTGGACTTCGTGGTCTTCAATCGGTCGATGAGAAGCTCCAGGGCGGCTCCGGGCTCGAGAGCCAGCAGCACCCTGCGGAGCTTCCAGACCTGGGCAAGCTCCTTCTCGTCGAACAGCAGCTCTTCCTTCCTTGTTCCCGAAGCCTCGATGTCGATGGCCGGGTAGATCCGCTTGTCGGCGAGCTTGCGATCGAGACGAAGCTCCATGTTCCCGGTGCCCTTGAACTCCTCGAAGATGACCTCGTCCATCTTGG
>JALDXP010000238.1:0-4076 GCA_032154885.1 Actinomycetota bacterium | reverse complement strand
GCTCCGACGGGATCCTCCAGGTCTCCTACGGCGGCGGCGAGTTCGCCTCCGGGCAGTCGAACAAGAGCATGGCGGTCGGGGCTATCGCTCTTGCCGAGTTCGCCGGCGTCGTTGCCCAGCAGTATCCGGTGAGCGTGGCTCTCCACACCGACCACTGCCCTCCGGACCGTGTCGACGGCTACATCCGGCCATTGCTCGAGGAAAGTCGGCGGCGAAGGGATCAGGGGCGAGACCCGGTGTTTCAGTCACACATGCTCGACGCGTCCGAGCTGCCGATGGAAGAGAATCTGAGGTTGGCCAGGGAGCTCCTCGATCTCTGTGCCGAGCTCGACGTCATCCTCGAACTGGAGATCGGGATCGTGGGCGGAGTCGAGGACGCCACCGATAACGAGGACATCGATCGGGCCAAGCTGTACACCTCTCCCGAAGACATGGTTCAGGTCTCGGAAGCACTGGGGACGTTCGACAAGGGTTTGTACTTGCTTGCGGCCGTCTTCGGCAACGTGCATGGCGTATACAAGCCCGGGTCGGTGAAACTCGATCCCACCATCCTCCGAGACGGCCAGGAGGCGGTGGCGGGCCGATTCGGCGACGGCGCCCGGCATTATCTGGTATTCCACGGCGGCTCGGGCTCGAGCGTCGACGAGATCCACGAGACGCTGGGTTACGGCGTCATCAAGATGAACATCGACACCGACTGCCAGTTCGCGTACACCCGGCCCATCGCCGACCACATGCTGAAGAACTACGACGGGGTCCTCAAAGTCGATGGTGAGGTCGGGGACAAGAAGACCTACGACCCGCGCTCCTATATGAAGAAGGCAGAGGTCGGCATGGCAGCCCGGGTGGTCGAAGCTGCCGACCAGCTCCTGTCGGCAGGCAAATCGATCGGTTGATGGACCGCAGGCACGAAACCTGGGCCACATCCGATAGGTTCGTCCCGCAGCGATTCGTCGGTCCCTTCGTCCGTTTCACCAGGATCGAGGCGGCGTCCGGCTTGGTCCTTTTGGCCGCTGCGATCATCGCAATGGTCTGGGCCAACTCCCGCTGGTCGGCTACCTATTTCCAGATCCTCGAGACGCCGCTGATCATCGACTTCGGGCCGATTCATTTCGACGAAGACTTCCAGCACGTGATCAACGACGGATTGATGGCGATCTTCTTCTTCGTCGTAGGGCTCGAGATCAAGCGTCAAGTGGTCCACGGTGACTTGAGCGACCCCAAGACAGCTGCCCTCCCCGTCATGGCTGCCCTCGGCGGCATGATCTTCCCGGCTCTCATCTACATATGGATCAATCTCGATGCCGGTGAGGCGGCGATCCGCGGTTGGGGTATCCCCATGGCGACCGACATCGCTTTCGCAGTTGGCGTCCTGGCTCTCCTCGGATCCAGGATCCCGAGCGGGGCGAGGTTGTTCCTGCTCACGTTGGCGATCGCTGACGACATCGGGGCCATAACGGTCATCGCCATCTTCTATACCGAGGATCTGAAACTCGGCTACCTCGCCCTGGCTATCGGCGGGCTGTTCTTGGCTGTGGTGGCCACCCGGGTGGGCATTCGATCGCTTGCCTTCTACGTCCCCCTCGGGGTGATCGTTTGGTTTTTCACATTCGAGTCCGGGGTTCACGCCACGCTCGCCGGCGTCGCCTTGGGCTTCCTCACCCCGGCCCGGCCGATGTACCCGTCAGACGAGTTCGACCGGCGTGCCCGGGCCATCCTCGACTCCTTCCCGAGTGAGCCCGACACACCAGAGGACCAGGAGCATGCCGATCACGAGGCCCTTCTCTTGAGCGATATCTCGTCGGAATCCGTCGCACCTCTCAGCCGACTCGAGTACCGGCTCCAGGTATGGAGCTCGTTCGTGGTGATTCCGCTGTTCGCCCTGGCCAATGCCGGTGTCGACTTCCGCGGCATCGACGTCGTGGACGCCCTCACTTCGACAATCGCCCTGGGCGTTACCGCCGGTCTGGTGCTTGGCAAGACGATCGGGATCAGCCTTCTCAGCTTCATCACCGTCAAGGCCGGGTTGGGCCGGCTCCCCGAGGGAACCAGTTGGCTGCACATCGTCGGTCTCGCCACGGTCAGCGGGATCGGGTTCACAGTCGCCCTCTTCATAGCGGGACTCGCTTTCAACGACGCCGTGCTCAACGACCTGGCCAAGGTGGGGATCTTCGCCGGCTCTCTCCTGGCTGGAGCGATCGGCTCCGCTTTGCTCATCAGGGCCCGGCCTGTGGATCAAACGTGAGCACACCACCCGAGAGCTTCACTTGCGTGGATTGCGGCGGGACGGCACATCTCATCTCATTCCTCCCGGTGGACACCGATCCCGAGCCAGGTAGCTCCCTCGCCTACCGGTGCGCCGACTGCATGGAGCGTTTCGACGTGATCTGGGAAGAGGACCTGGAAGACGAACCTGAGACGATTTGACCCATATCCGGGCCGGGGAACCTGAGGTTCGCTGCAAATCAACTTGTGAGTGAGCGCTCACTCATTTAGACTCCGTGGTGTGAGTCACAGACTTCGAGCCGGCCCCCTTGCCCCCGACGACCGTCGTCGGGCCATCGTCGAGGCGGTCATCCCCCTCCTCGTAGAGCGCGGGGCGACGGTGACCACCCGTCAGATGGCCGAAGCCGCCGGCATCGCCGAGGGGACCATCTTCCGTGTCTTCCCGGACAAGGCCGCTCTGATCCACGAGGCAGTCCGGGTGAGCATCGACCCCGGTCCGGTGCAGAAAAGCCTGTCGGAGATCTACGCCGATGCTCCTCTCGAGGTCAAGTTGGCCGAGGCGGCGCGGATCCTCCTCGAACGATTCGACATCGTCATCACGCTGCTGGGCGTCCTTCGCACCCTCCCCCATTTCGGTATCGAGGGCAAAGCGCCGGGGACACCTGCCTTCGTGACCGTCGCCAATGGCGCCATCAATCAGTCACTCGCCCAGATCTTCGATCGACACCAGGATCAGCTGAGGATCGACCCGGCGCGGGCCGCGTCCGCCTTCCGGGGCCTCCTGCTGGCCAACGCCCACCCGACGATGGAGCTCACCGAACGTCTGACGATCGATGAGATCGTCAGCGTCCTGCTCACCGGCATCGTCACTCCGTCCCTGGAGAAGGTGACCTGATGCTGATTCGAATCGTCAAGGAGTACCTGCGTCCGTACAAGAAATGGCTGGGGATCATCGTCGTGATGCAACTGGTCGCCACCATCGCGACCCTGTATCTGCCCAGCCTCAACGCGGACATCATCGACCAGGGTGTGGTCACCGGGGACACCGACTACATCCTTCGGGTTGGAGGCGTGATGCTCGGGATCTCCCTCCTCCAGATCGTCTGCACCATCGTCGCCGTCTACTTCGGGGCGAGGACCGCGATGGGCTTCGGACGGGACCTACGCTCGAAGATCTTCCACCGGGTCGGTGAGTTCTCGAGCCGCGAGATGGCCAAGTTCGGCGCGCCATCGCTCATAACCCGGAACACAAACGACGTCATGCAGGTGCAGACCCTCGTCTTCATGAGCCTGACCATGATGTTGATGGCCCCGATCATGATGGTGGGCGGGATTGTCATGGCGCTGCGCGAGGATGTCGGCCTGTCGTGGCTCGTGGCGGTGGCAGTGCCGGTCCTGGGTGCGGCGATCGGCTTCATCGTCTCCCACATGGTGCCCGGATACCGCTTGATGCAGGCCCGCATCGACACGGTGAACCGGGTCCTCCGTGAGCAGACCTCCGGTATCAGGGTGCTCCGCGCCTTCGTCCGTGAGCCGTTCGAAACAGAGAAGTTTGGCCGGGCCAACACCGAGCTCACCGATGTCTCCTTGGAGGTCGGGCGCTGGATGGCGGCCATGTTCCCGGTGTTGATGCTGGTCATGAACGTGTCCAGCGTGGCCGTGCTCTGGTTCGGAGCCATGAGGATCGAATCAGGCGCCATGGAGATCGGAGCCCTCACTGCCTTCCTCTCCTATCTGATCCAGATCCTGTGGTCGGTGATGATGGCCACCTTCATGCTGGTGATGATTCCCCGGGCGGCGGTCAGCTCGGACCGCATCGCCGAGGTGCTCGACACCGACTCGTCGGTCGT
>JALDXP010000237.1:0-4117 GCA_032154885.1 Actinomycetota bacterium | reverse complement strand
ACTTCGGGCCGGCAATGAACCGCGCCGCCCGGATCATGGCCGCCGGGCACGGGGGCCAGGTGCTGGTCTCGGGGACCGCCGCCGCGTCCGGATACCTGCCGCCAGGTGTCGAGCTGCGCGACCTGGGAATGCATCGGCTCAAGGACCTCACCGAGCCCGAGCACCTCTATCAGGTGATGCACGAGGGCCTCCGCTCCGACTTCCCGGCGCCGCGCACACTGGACGGGAGACCGAACAATCTCCCCCAGCAGACCACCGTGTTCCTCGGGCGGGAGGACGAGTTGGCGGCCATCCACCTGATGCTGGACTCCCCGACCACCAGGCTTCTCACGGTGACGGGTCCCGGTGGGGCGGGCAAGACCCGCATCGCCCTCCAGGCCGCAGCTGAAGAGCTCGACCGGTTCCCCGACGGTGTCTTCTTCGTCGATCTCTCCTCCGAGCGAGATCCCGACACCGTGTTCGACGCCGTCGCCAGGGCGCTCGAAGTCCCGGTCTCGGGTGGCAGTGATGCCCTCGAAGTGTTGGGCGCCCGTTTGCGCGATTCCCACATGTTGCTGGTGCTGGACAATTTCGAGCAGGTGACCGCTGCCGCCGTCGGTTTGTCCGAGCTCCTCCAACACGCTCCCGAGATCAAGGTCCTCGTCACCAGCAGGGAGACACTCCGGGTGCGGGCGGAGAGGGTCTTCCCTGTCCCTTCGCTCTCCTTGCCCCACCCCGATGACGATGCATCGGTCATTGCCGAGTCGGAGTCCGTGGCTCTTTTCACCGATCGGGCCCGTGCCGTCCGTCCCGACTTCGCGGTCACCGATGACAATGCCTCGGTCATCGCCGAGATCTGTCTCCGCCTCGACGGGCTGCCCCTCGCAATCGAGCTGGCCGCGGCCCGCCTCAACGTATTTGCGCCCGCAGACTTACTGGAACGGCTCCGCGACCGACTGGACGTCCTTGGCGCCGGCGGCAGGGACCTCCCCGATCGGCAACGCACCCTGTGGGGGGCGATCGGCTGGAGCTACGAACTGCTCGATAGGACCGAGCGTGAGGCATTCGAACTGCTTTCGGTGTTCACCACGACCGACCTCCGCTCGTTCGAGGCCGTCGCCACACAGGTCCTTGGGCAGATGGACACCCTGGACACTCTCGGCTCGCTGGTAGACAAGAGCCTGGTTCGTAGAGTCGACACCGGTATCACCCAGCGGTTCTCGATGCTGCTCATGATCAAGGAGTTCGCCGAGTCGAAACTGGCCGATTCGCCGGATCGGAAGGACGCCGTGGGATATGCCCACGCCGCCTATTTCTCCGATCTCGTTGGTCGGTCCGGTGACCGATTGCACGGCTCCGAGCGTCAGGCCGCTCTTTCCGAGCTGGAGCCGGAGCTGGGGAATCTGAGGACCGCGTGGGAATACTGGGTCGAGCGGGACGGGGTCGAGCAGGTCTTCGAGATGATCGAGGGGATGTGGGCTCTCCACGAGTCCAGAGGCTGGTATCGGGCGGCCATCGATCTGGCCAACGACGGGATCGGAATGTTGGATCGGGTTGAGCCAACGCCGAAGGTCGCGGCCGAGCAGCTGGCGCTCCGGATGAGTCTGGCCCGGGCGATGATGGCGGTCCGGGGTTACGGGCCGGAGACGGAGGAGGCCTACAAGAATGCCATGGAGGCCTCCGAGACCATGGGCACGCCACAGCAGCGGTTCCCGGTGCTCCGTGCCCTGGCCACCTATTACATGGGCATCGCTCAATTCCCTTCAGTCGTCGACCTGGGACAGCAGCTGATCGAGCTCGGTGAGGAGGCGGGCGACGACTCGATGTTGATCGAGGGCCACTATGTCTATGGAGCCGCAACCGCCTTCAGCGGGGGTCTCGAAGTCGGCCTTGCTCATCTCGAACGGGCAATCGAGCTTCACGACCCTCAGGTCCATGATTCGGGACGATTCCGGCTCGGCCCCAACACCGGTGTGGTGGCCCGGACCGCCTCAGGGATCCTGCTCTGGCAGTGCGGGAAGTTGGATCAGGGCATAGGCCGCGTCGAGGAGGCCCTCGAGGTGGCAAGGCAGATCGGCCACCCCTACAGCATCGCCTATGGCCTCCATCACAACGCTCTCCTCTCCCTGTATCGAGGGCGGTTCGAGGAAGCGCGGGAGCGGGCCAGGGAGTTGGCCGCGGTGTCCGACGAGAACGGCTACCTGGTGTGGCGGACATTGGCCACGGTCTTCGACGGAGTCGCCCTGTCTCATCTCGGCGACCCCGACACCGGGCTCACCATGACCGAGAAGGGAATCGAGCTGTATCACGGGCTCACGGCACCACCGGTGTTCTGGCCCGATCTGCTCCGTCAACGTGCCCTCGTGCACAGTGTCGCCGGCCTGCACGGGCGCGCCCTGGAGCTGATCGATGAGGCGATCTCGATGGGTGGGCCCGACATCCTGACCAATCCCGAGTTCCTCGTCATCCGCGGTGACGTCCTCAGCACTTTCCCCGACCCGGATCACGAGGCCGCTGGGAAGTCGTACCAGATCGCGGCCGAAGGAGCGGGAGCGGGCGGTTTCCACCTCGTCGAACTGCAGGCCCTGACCCGCCTGGTCGGACTCCATCGGGAGACCGGGAAGTCGCCCGACGGCATCGAGGAGCTGGCATCGCTCTACGCCACCTTCACCGAAGGCCTCGACGAGCACGATCTGGTCGCAGCGAGGGAGATGCTGGCGCATTGAGCATCGTCAGAATCGACCACCAAGCGTGGTGGCCATCTCGAATAGCTGACAGGAGGTTCCCCCACCCAACGTGGTGAGTCGGTTGAATTTCGTATGCAGGCACACGCTTGCCGCTTTAGCAATTCAGGCCTATGGTTGCTCATCCGCGACCAAAGGAGAAGGTCATGCGGAGAGCAATCGCGCGAAGCAAAGTCTTCGCCACGACTCTCGTTCTCCTGCTCACAGCCCTCGCGGTTGTGCCCGCCGCGGCCGCCAATCAGGCCGCCACCCAGCAAGGAGCGAGTATCACAAGCGACGTATTCGGAGTAGTCGACTCCCCCGGTCATCCAGAGGACGGCAACACGGTCGACATCTACACTCTGACCAACGGCAGGGGGATGAGGGTGAGCATCCTGACCTATGGGGGGATCCTGCAGGCGATCGAGGTCCCGGGGCGTCGGGGACGTCTCACCAACGTCACCCTTGGCTTCAACAACCTCGAGCAGTACGTCAATGAGAACCCCTATTTCGGCAACATCACCGGGCGTTATGCCAACAGGATCGCCCTCGGTCAGTTCACGCTGAACGGCGTGGACTACCAGCTGGCCACCAACAACGACCCGAACCACCTCCATGGCGGAGACTTCGGGTTCGACAAGAGGATCTGGGATGCCGAGGAGATCGACGACGGGAAGAATGTCGGTCTTCGGCTCACTTACACGAGTCCTGACGGTGAGGAGAACTATCCGGGGACATTGCACGTCACGGTGACCTATCTGCTCACTCCCAAGAATGAGATCAGGATGGACTACCGGGCGGAGTTGGAGCCTGGCGAAGGTCTGGACACCATCGTCAACCTCACCAACCACGCCTACTTCAACCTGGCGGGTGAGGGTAACGGGGACATCTACGACCACAAGCTGTACATCAATGCCGACGAGTACACGCCGGTCGATCCCACCCTGATCCCCACCGGGGAGATCGCTCCCGTCGCAGGGACGCCGATGGACTTCAACAAGTCCACCGCGATCGGAGACCGGATCGATGACGGCACCTTCGAGCAGCTGGTGATCGGTCGTGGTTATGACCACAACTGGGTGCTCGACCGCAGGACCGACGATCGGCTCGAGTTGGCGGCCAAGGCAACAGATCCGGAGAGTGGCCGCACGTTGAAGGTGCTGACCACCGAGCCCGGGATCCAGTTCTATGCCGGCAACTTCCTCGACGGGACCCTGATCGGGACCAGCGGGAAGATGTACCGGCAGAGCTATGGCTTCGCATTGGAGACCCAACACTTCCCGGACTCACCCAATCACGACAACTTCCCGTCGACGGTGCTCTCCCCCGGCGAGGTGTACGAGACCACCACGATCTACGCCTTCAGCACAAACCGTTAGAACTAGGCGTCCCGGCACCGACAGTCGCCCCCCTCC
>JALDXP010000236.1:0-4124 GCA_032154885.1 Actinomycetota bacterium | reverse complement strand
TTTCGGACCTGGTAGCCGAGCAGCAGTTCCTCGATCAGTCCCTCCAGAGGATCCCAATCAAGATCTGGGACATGGTCACGCCGTCCAAGCCATGGACGGTTCGTGACACGATCGCCCATCTCGCCGATTACGAGGAGCTGGCCGCCGACACCATTGCCGGCGGCAAAATGCTGAAGCGCTGGCAGAACGCTCCCAAGCTCGGCCCACTGCGCGCCGAGGCGATCAAGAAGGGCCGAAGCATGCGCCCTCAGGACGTGATCGAATGGTGGCGCGGCGGTAGGGCCAAAGTCGTCGAGCCCCTCTCCCACATGGAGGCCGAGGACAGGATCGAGTGGATCGAGGGCGACATGAGCGCCCGCACCTTCGCCACCTTCAGGCTCATGGAGACCTGGATGCACGGTCTCGACATCTATGCGACTCTCGGGATCGAGGTGGAGGACACCGCCCGGATCCGTCACGTCTGCTGGCTGGGATGGAAGACCCTCCCCCACGCCTTCAAGCACGCCGGCGAGGATTACGAGCCGGTCCGGGTCGAGGTGATCGGCCCCGGCTATGCCAAGTGGGTCTACGGCCCCGAGGACACCGACGAGCTGATCAAGGGCTCGGCTTCGGACTGGGCCCGGATCGCAGTGCGGAGGATCAAGCCGCGGGAGACCAACCTCAAAGTCTCCGGTGAATACGCCGAGAAAGCGATGCAGGTAGCCAGGGCCTACCTTTGAGCCCGATCCCCCGTCTCGTGGGGATGATCCATCTTCTCCCGCTTCCTGGCTCACCCGGGTTCAAGGGATCGATCGACGAAGTGCTCGAGACCGCAGTGTCCGATGCCGCGAAGCTGGCCGGCGCCGGGTTCCCCGCTCTGATCATCGAGAATTTCGGTGACGCCCCTTTTCACGCGGACAGATCCGACCCGGAGACGGTCGCCTCGATGACATTGGCGGCGCGGGGCGTGAGTGATGCCACTGGCCTCCCCTTCGGCGTCAATGTGCTGCGCAACGATGCCCTCACTGCACTTGGAATTGCCACGGTGACGGGAGCCTCGTTCATCCGGGTGAATGTGCTCACCGGGGTCATGTACACCGATCAGGGCCCCATTGTGGGCCGTGCCGACGAAGTGGCCCGACGTCGTGCGGCCCTGGCTCCGGAGGTGGAGATCTGGGCCGATGTGCTGGTGAAACACGCCACTCCCCCGCCTGGTCTCGACATCAGGCAGGCGGCCGAGGACACGGTGATCCGGGGCCTTGCCGACGCAGTGATCGTCTCCGGCGCCGGGACCGGGCTGGAGCCAGATTTGGAAGAGGCAGGGCTCGCCCGATCGGTGTTACCCAAGGGCACCCGACTGGTCATCGGGTCGGGCGCGGAAGTCGGGAACCTCGCTCAGCTCGTCGAGGTCGCCGACACGGTCATCGTGGGCTCATCGCTCAAAGCCGACGGCAGGGCCAGCTCACCGCTGGACATGGGCCGGGTCGCAACTTTCGTCGAGGCAGCCCGTCACCTCGGTCTCACGTAGAACGTGAAGCGCTAAATCGGCCTCCGCCGTCGGGACGAGATCACACCGGTGTTGAAGCCGGCCAGATGAAGTTTGCCTGAGAATCGGGCGTGCTCGATCTTGAGACACCGATCCTGGACCACCTGCAGCCCGGCGGCGCTGGCCTTGGCGGCGGCCTCGTCGTGACGAAGGCCCAGCTGGAACCAGACCACCTTTGCCCCAACGGCGATCGCCTCATCGACGACATTGGGCAACTCGTCGTGACGGCGAAACACATCGACGATGTCGGGGACAACGGGGAGGTCGGCCAATGAGGGGTAGCTCTTGAGACCGAGGATCTCGTCGTACATCGGATTCACCGGATACATCTCGAGATCGGTTCGGACCAGATAGGTGGCGACGAAGTTGGACGAGCGCAAGATGTTGGCCGACACACCCACCAGGGCCACGGTCCGGGCCGATTGGATGATCTGGAGACGCTCGAGCGCGCTCGCCTCGTGAAGGACGGTGGTCATTCCCCCTCCCCTTCCAAAGCCTGGCCGAGGTCCCAGAGGATGTCGTCGATGTCCTCCAACCCGACAGATATGCGGATCATCTCGTCACCGACTCCGGCCGCTCGCCGCTCCTCCACCGGCACCTGCTGGTGGGTGGTGCTGGCGGGATGGATCACGAGTGTCTTGGCATCCCCGACATTGGCCAGGTGGGAGGCCAGCTCGACCCGCGCGATGAACTCGGCGGCCTGGTCGAAGCCGCCCTTCACCCCAAAGGTGAATACCGCGCCCGGGCCCTCGGGAACGTACTTTTTCGCAAGGTCGGTCCACGGGTTGTTGGCGAAGATCGGGTAACGAACCCACGCCACGTCGGGATGCTCGGTAAGGAACTCGGCGACCCTCCTCGCGTTCTCGGTGTGCCGGGCCATTCGCAACGAAAGCGTTTCGAGGCCAAGCAGGAGAACGAAGGAGTTGAACGGCGAGAGAGCGGCGCCAATGTCGCGGAGGCTCTCCACCCGCGCCTTCATCAGAAACGCATACTCCCGGAAGTTCTCCCAGAACATGAGGTCGTGATAGGCAGGTGATGGCTCGGTGATCCCCGGGAAATTCCCGTTGTCGTAGGGGAAGAGACCCGATTCGACGATCACCCCGGCGATGGCGACTCCGTGACCGCCGATGAATTTGGTGGCCGAATGGACCACGATGTCGGCGCCATGCTCGATCGGCCGACACAGATACGGAGTGGCGAAGGTGTTGTCGACGATCAGCGGTATCCCGTTGTCGTGAGCGATATCGGCGATGGCGCTGATGTCGAGGATGTCGGCTGCCGGGTTCCCGATCGTCTCTCCGTAGAGCGCCTTGGTCTTGGGTGTTATCGCATCCTTGACCGCGCCGTGGTCGGAGATGTCGACAAACGTGACATTGATCCCCATTCGGCGCAGCGTTACGTCGAACTGGGTGAACGTGCCGCCGTACAAGGATCGGGAGGCGACGATCTCATCACCGGCGTTGCACAGCGTGAAAATCGAGATGAGCTGCGCGGCCTGGCCTGACGAGGTCGCCAGGGCTCCCAATCCCCCCTCCAGCGAGGCCATTCTCTCCTCGAAAGCGGCGGTGGTGGGGTTGCCGATCCGTGTGTAGATGTTGCCGAAGTTCTGCAGTGCGAACAGGTCGGCGGCCTGCTGGGCATCCTCGAAGACGAACGAGGTGGTGGCGTAGATCGGCATCGCCCTGGCGCCGGTCTCGGGGTCCGGTCGCTGCCCGGCGTGTATCTGACGGGTGTCGAACCCGAAATCTCGATCTCTCATGACGGTTTCTCCTGTCTCTACGCGCTCTTCCGAGCACCGTGACGGATAGCCGTCCTCGGCCACTCATCGTTCAGGCATTGGCACCGTTCGAGTCGGTTGCCGCGGTTTCGCAGGGCCTGTCCCTCCACCGCTCTTGATGAGCGCGTCTTTCGCTTGGACCGAAAGTTAGCGAAACGCGGCATCTGGCTCCAACTCTGGGATGGCAGGAGGGAGCGCTAGTCCTCATTGGCGGCGGCATATAGTCCATTCGGCCCATACCCCAGTCCGCGACCTCCAACCAGACTTCCCCTTCGGGTGATTTCGTAATGCGGGAACTTCCAAGAGACATATTGATCGAGGTCATGGAGGACGTGATCGAGGACCTGCACGGTCACGTGCACCGGGTCTCCGATCTCGCCGTGAACCTCGGAATCGGCATCGGGCTCGGCGAAATCGAACTCGACCGCCTTGCCCTGGCCGGGGTGCTGCACGACGTCGGCAAGATCCACCTCGATCCCGGCATCCTCGGAAAGCCAGGCCCGCTGGACCCGACCGAACGCGAGTTGATGAATCGTCACCCCGAGCTCGGCTTCGCCATGACACGCAATCGTCTCGACCCCAAAGTCGCAGAGGCGATCCTCTATCACCACGAGCGTTACGACGGCCGTGGATACCCCTTCGGCCTGGGTGGTGAGGAAATCCCGATTCTGAGCCGGATCATCCTCGTTGCAGACGCATTCGACGCGATGACCTCGACCCGTTCCTATCAGAGGGCCCTGCCTGTCGAGTTTGCGGTCAACGAGATCCGCAAGCACGCCGGGACCCAGTTCGACCCGCACGTGGTCGATCTCTTCCTCGAGC
>JALDXP010000235.1:0-4139 GCA_032154885.1 Actinomycetota bacterium | reverse complement strand
CACGTCGAGGCCATCGCCAATCCGGTGACCGCCACCTGGACCGAGGATGTCATCGGCAGCTTCGGCGGCTTTGCAGCCGGCGTCACCATCCCCGCGGGCTACCGCGAGCCCGTGCTGATGATGACTACCGACGGGGTGGGAACGAAGCTGGAGCTGGCGAGGAGGGCCAACCGCTGGGACGGCGTGGGCCAGGACCTCGTTGCGATGTGCGTCGATGACCTCGCCGCGGTCGGGGCGAGACCTCTCGGATTCGTCGACTACCTGGCTGTCGGCGCCCTGAACGCCACCCGCGATCGGGCCATCGTCGAATCGGTGGCCGCGGCGTGTGCGATCGCCGGGTGCCCGTTGCTGGGCGGGGAGACCGCCGAGCACCCCGGTGTGATGGAGCCCGATGCCGTCGACCTGGCCGGCTCGGTCATGGGCATCGTGGAGCGTGGCCAGGAGTTGGGCCCAACCCTTGTCGCAGAGGGTGACCTCGTGGTGGGGCTGGTCTCACCCAACTTGCGATCGAATGGGTTCTCACTCGTCCGTGCGCTGTTTGGCGACGACATCGAGTCCCAACTCGACCGATTTCTCGAACCCTCGGTCATCTACTCACCGGATGTCCTGAAAGCGGTAGAGAATGGCGGGGTGCGGGCCGCGGCTCACATCACCGGTGGTGGGCTGGCCGGGAATCTGGCGCGGGTCCTCCCTCCCGGCTTGGGCGCCCATATGGACACAGGTGCCTGGGAGGTGCCACCGGTCTTCGAGACCATTGCGTCACGTGGTGCCCCCGATACCGAGATGTGGTCCACCTTCAACATGGGGATCGGCTTCTGCCTGGTGGTGGCTCGAGACGCCGCCGAATCTGTGATGTCGACCGTTTCCGCCCACCAAGGAAGGGTCATCGGCGAGATCGTCGTCGGTGGAGGAGTTGCGCTCGGGTGAAATTCGCCGACGCCTCGGCGGTTTCACCCGCCGGAGAGGCCGCCTGGAAAGCAGAAGTGCAGCCTGACTGGGACATCTTCGGGATTGCCAACGGCGGCTATCTGATGGCGATTGCATCGAGGGCGATGTCGGAGGCGGCCGGAGGCCGGTTACCAGTGAGTGTCACCGCTCACTTCACACGACCAGTCTCTGTCGGAGCGGTGACGGTGACGGTCGACCCACTGAAAGAGGGACGCACGTTCTCCACCCTGAGAGCCACAGTGACCGCCTCATCAGACTCCATCACGCTCGTGGGCAGCTTCGCCGAGCCACAGGTCGATGGCGCGGAGGATCTCTATGTCGGGGGTTCGCCACCGGAGATGCCGCCGCCCGAGGAATGCATCCGCGCCCTTCCGTCGACGGATGGGCCGCTGCCCCCACCGCTGATGGCCCAGTTCGAGGAGCGAATCCACCCGGGAGATGTAGGGCCGCTGCAAGGTGAGCCCAGTGGCACAGCCAGGGTGCGCGGATGGTTCCGACTCCACGACGCGGAGCCTCACGATGCTTTCACGCTGCTGCTCGCAGCCGACTCCTTCCCGCCGGCGGTGTTCAACGCAAACCTTCCCCTGGCCTGGACCCCCACCCTCGAGATGACCACCCAGATCCGCGGCGTACCCGAGCCGGGTTGGCTGCGGTGCCAATTCACCACGCGTTTTGTGAGGGGCGGCCTGCTGGAGGAAGACGGCGAGATATGGGACGAGGCCGGCCACCTCGTCGCCCTGTCCCGTCAGCTAGCCCTCGTCCCCAGCTGAAACAGAATCGAGGTCGCGGAGCAAAGCAGCCTTCCGCGTCTCATCGAGAAACGACGACGTGATGGAGTTACGAGCGATGCTGGTGATCGTGGCATCGTCGAGGCCAAGCTCGTTTCGCACACCGCGGTAATTGTCGCCGATATACCCCCCGAAATAGGCCGGATCGTCGGAGTTCACCGACACCACCAGACCGGCATCGATCATCTCGAGCAGTGGATGTCGTGCCAGATCCTCGACGACCTTGAGCGCAACATTGGACAACGGGCACACCGTGAGCGGGACCTTGTCACGGCTCAACCTGGCCACCAACTCAGGATCCTCGAGACTCCGCACTCCGTGATCGATCCGCTCCGCCCCGAGGACGTCGAGGGCGGCCCGGACGTACTCCGGCGGACCCTCCTCCCCGGCGTGGGCGACGGCACGAAGCCCGAGCTGACGAGCTCGTGCGTACGCCTTCTCGAAGAGCTCTGGAGGGCGGTCACGCTCCGACGAGTCGATCCCCACTCCGATCACCCCGTCGAGGAAAGGCTCGGCCTCCTCGATCGTGAACAGAGCCTCCTCCCCTGACAGGTGACGGAGAAAGCACATGATCAAATCGGCACTGATCCCACGCCGGCGTCGGCCATCCGAGATCGCATCCCGGAATCCCCTCATGAACACCTCGAAGCCGATGCCTCGCCCGGTGTGGCTCTGGGGATCGAAGAAGATCTCGGCGTGACGCACGCCATCGTCGGCCGCCCTGTCGAGGTAGGCGGTCATGAGGTCGTAGAAGTCGTCCGGGGTGCGGAGTACCTCGCCACCCTGGTAGTAGATGTCGAGGAACGACTGGAGGTCGCTGAATCGGTAGGCGGCATGGACCTGGTCGATGTCCTCGAAAGGCAGCGACAGCCCGTTTCGTGTGGCGAGGCGAAACATCATGTCCGGCTCCAGCGTGCCCTCTATGTGGACATGCAGTTCTGCCTTGGGAAGCCGGGTGATCAGATCATCCATGTCCGAGGTCTCATTCGAGAGCGATGTCCTGGGGGCGGATGGGGACCCTGTTGAGCTCCTTCCCCGAGGCGGCTCGAATGGCAGCAGCGACCGCCGCCGTCGAGGAGATGGTCGGAGGCTCTCCCACGCCCTTCGCCCCGAAGGGACCCCACGATCCCTCCCGCTCGATCAACAGGGCTTCGACGTCCGGTGCATCGAGGATTGTGGGGAGCAGGTAGTCGGTGAATGTCGGATTGAGAATGACACCATCCTTCATCACCAGCTCCTCCATCACTGCCAGACCGACCCCCTGGAGGATCCCGCCTTCGATTTGACCACGCACCGACTGCGGATTCAGGGCCAGGCCCACGTCCTGGGCGGTGTCGACACGCACCACCTTGACCAGACCCAGCTCGGTGTCCACGTCGACCACCGCCCGATGCCCGGCCACGGCGAAGTCGGCGTGTATCACGCCTTGACCGTTCTCGTCGGGGCCCGTGGTGGGTGGATGTCGAAACGTGACCGTCTCCTCCCAGCCCTCCTCACCGAGGACCGACCAGGCGACCAACAGCTCATCGCCGCTCCATACCCCGTCATCGTCGAGTTCGTCCCCTTCGTGTCTGGCGAGGACCCTCTCCCGGAGCTGGGTCGAAGCCTCGAGTGTGGCCCCACCGGAGAGCTGGGTCTGCCTCGAAGCCGAGGTGGAGCCGGCAGAGTCGATCTTCGACGTGTCTACGTGGGTCACTTCGACGCGGGAGATACCCAGTGCGCTACGGGCGATCTGGGCCAGCACCGTGACCAGGCCTTGCCCGACCTCTATCGCGGCGGTTTCGACCACCGCGCCGTCAGTAGTGAGGCGAACTCTTGCCTGGGCGTAGTCATCGGATCCCTCGGAAAAACCGAGGTTCTTGAGACCGAGGGCATACCCCACGCCTCTTCGAACGTGATGTGGCTCGGTAGTGAGACCTGAGCCCCCAGGAAGCTCATTGTGAAGCGCCGTCGTTGCCGGTTCTGGAAGAGGCATCGCCTGCAAACTCCGGATCACATCGATCGTGGGAAGCGGGGTCTCGATGACCTGCCCGGTGGTCGGCATGGGGTCGCCGGTGGCGAGGGCATTCAGCTCGCGCAGATCGAGCGGGTCCATCCCGAGAGCCGCGGCAAGCCGGTCCATTTGTGCTTCGTAGGCAAAGCAGACCTGTACCGCTCCAAATCCCCTCATCGCCCCGCACGGTGGGTTGTTGGTGCGTGCCCCCACCCCGTCGACCGCGACTGAGTCGCTGCGATATGGCCCGACTGCGAAATAGCAGGCGTTGGCCAGGACGGCGGACGTCGTCGAGGCGTAGGCCCCGCCATCGATCATCACCCGCGCTTCGACCCGGACGAGATGTCCATCCTCATCGGACTCGTGGCGGTAGCGGAGCCACGCCGGATGGCGGTGGACATGCCCGGTGA
>JALDXP010000234.1:0-4177 GCA_032154885.1 Actinomycetota bacterium | reverse complement strand
TGTACGACAAGATGACCGGCCAGGCCTAGTGGCCCACTAGTGCGGCTCTACCTCCTTCGACACGGCGAGATCGCCTCCCATCGGGGCGACGTTCCGATCACGGCCGCCGCCGAAGAGCAGGCGTTCGCGGTAGGACGGGGCTTCGGTCTCCGAGAGCCGGCTCCGATCACTGTGCTCAGTGGGGAGACACGAAGAGCCATGGACACGGCGGCGCACCTGGCCCGGGGGGTCATCGCTTCGGGTGGCCAGGTAATCGGGCCGAAGGTGGCATTCGCGCTTCGCAACCCCGATCTCTACCTGGCGGGTGTGAGAGTCAACATGGTGAGCAGCGCCGATTCTCTCGCCGAACAGGTAGAAGGCCTATCGGCCGAGGATGTGTCGTCCCTTCGGTTCTTCCCGACATTCTTCGACTCGCCTGACCGCATCGGGTGGTGGCTGACCCACCCTTCACCTCCAGGGGAAGACGCCAGATCGGTCTCGGCCCGGGTCGAGGCCTTTGCCGGGAGTCTCGTCGATCAAATTCCCAACAGGCCCGAAATCGTCGTCGCCGTCACCCACTCGCCGTTGCTCCGCGCCGTCGCCAGTGACGCCCTCGGACATGACATCGGCGAGCCACCCTGGGTGGCGGGTCTGCTGATGGTGGTCGACGACGATCGCAACACGACGGTCGAGGTGTTCGAGCCGGGAGTGGCATGAGCTTCGAAGTCATCTGCATGGGCAGGCTGGGCATCGATCTTTACCCGTTGCAGACCGGCGTTCGCCTGGGATCGGTCACCAGCTTCGGGAGATTTCTCGGAGGGAGTGCTGCCAATGTGGCGGTGGCGGCGGCTCGGCATGGTCGGCGCACGGCGCTGATCTCGCGGACCGGCGCTGACGACTTCGGCCGGTTCCTTCGCGAAGAGCTCGAGCGGCTGGGCGTGAGCAGTGAGTTCGTGTCGACGGTCGAAGGACTACCGACACCCATCACCTTCTGTGAGATCCATCCGCCCGACCATTTCCCGATCACCTTCTATCGGTATCCCAAAGCGCCCGACATGGAGATTCGACTCGAGGACCTCGATGAGGAGAGCGTCGGCGGTGCTCGATTGTTCTGGATCACGACTACCGGTCTATCCCAGGAGCCGAGTCGTTCCGCCCATCACGAGGCACTCCGGATGAGGGCTGGTGCCGGCGTCACCGTCCTCGACCTCGACTATCGAAAGCAGTTCTGGAGCGATGTCGGAGACACCAGAGAACAGATCGCAGCCGTACTACCGCAAATAGACATCGTCGTGGGGAATCTCGCGGAGTGTGAGGTCGCCGTCGGTGAATCCGACCCACATCGAGCCGGCAAAGCCCTCCTCGAGCGAGGACCCACCATGGCCATCGTCAAGCTTGGCCCCGAGGGAGTGCTGGGCTTCGACGGGGCGAATCATGTCTCGGTCCCTCCTGTCGAAGTCGAAGTGGTGAATGGTCTGGGCGCAGGCGACGCATTTGGTGGGGCTTTCTGCCACGGCATCCTGGAGGGCTGGCCGCTGCAACGAGTGCTGGAGTTCGCCAACACTGCTGGCGCGATCGTGGCTTCGCGATTGGAATGCTCGACGGCGATGCCGGACACTGATGAAGTAACGGCTCTTCTGCCGCGGAGGTGAGTGTGAATCTCGACATCCAACAGATCAGGGCCTTACGAGTCGAGGATCCTGGTGCGATCGAACGGGCTGCGGCCGCGCGGTCCCGCCTTGCTCTCACCGGCCGGATGGTCTTGATTGCCGCCGACCATCCGGCTCGCGGGGCGCTCGCCGCTCGGGGCAGACCGCAGGCGATGGCCAATCGTCAGGACCTGTTGGAGCGGCTCGTCACGGCACTCGAGCGCCCCGGTGTCGATGGTGTGCTGGGGACGCCGGACATCGTCGAGGATCTGCTTCTGCTCGGCGCGCTGGAGGACAAGATCGTCATCGGGTCGATGAATCGAGGCGGTTTGGCGGGATCGGTGTTCGAGCTAGACGACCGATACACCGCCTACGACGCACGATCGCTTGCGGACATGGGCCTCGACGGGGGAAAGATGCTCATCAGAATCGCTCTCGAGGATCCGGGGACGGCCCGCACGCTCGAGCACTCGGCGCGTGCCGTGTCCGAGCTTGCCTCGTCGGGGCTCATGGCATTGGTCGAGCCCTTCATGGCCAATTGGGAAAACGGGAAGCTGGTCAACGACCTTTCAGCGGATGCCGTGATCAAGTCAGTGGGGATTGCGTCCGGGCTTGGGTCATCGAGCCGCCGCACGTGGCTCAAGCTCCCGGTCGTCGACGACATGGAGCGGGTCATGCTGGCCACCACGTTGCCGACACTGTTGCTGGGCGGAGACCCGCAGGGATCCGACGACGAGGTCTTCGCCAGGTGGGAAAAGGCCCTCGGGCTGCCCGGGGTTCGGGGTCTCGTGGTAGGGCGGTCTCTCCTCTACCCGCAGAACGACGACGTCGCCGCCGCGGTCGATGTCGCCACCGGTCTCGTCGCCAGGGCCTGAATCGGTCCATCCTCGAACCTCAGGTTTTACGGCCCGGATACGGGCCGAAACGCCTCGAGTTCGCCCGCCGCACCGCCAGTCGTATCCCGAGTGGCGAGATAGTGCACTTCGGTCCCGCTGGTGCGACCAGGTCGGGCTCACCGCCCGCCCTCGTGATCGTGGCGGTGACGGCAGCGTCCGATGCCGTGTAGAGGGGGTCTGGATAAGCCGTTGGGTGACGTTCGCTACGTTACGCGTGACTTGAAAGAGGAGAACGGATGACTGCGGACTCTCCGACCCTGGCCGATCAAGTCAGCAAGCTCTATGACCTGATCGCCGGGTATCACGCCACCCACATGATCGAAATCGGGCACAAGCTCGGTGCATGGGCCGCCCTCACCGAGGATCCCGGTCTCACCTCCGCCCAACTCGCTTCCCGCCTTGCCACCGACAACTTCTATACCGATGTGCTGTGTCGCACCGCCTTCGCTTTCGAGATCGTGGATCGGGAAGGGGCCGGTTGGCGAATGGGGCCGCATTTCGAGCAGATACTGGGAGATCCAGAATCGAGCTTCTATCTGGCGGCCGCCGCTGGGGTTCACATGGAAGTTGGAAAGGACTACACGGACTATTTGCGTCATTTCCGAGAAGGCACAGTTCGTCCGTACCAGGAACACGATGAGGCGTTCATGCGTGAGGTCGCCGAGGCACTCAAGGCACTGCCACGCATCTTCCTCGATCTCGTGCTGCCCCAGCTCCCGGTCCTGGGGCAGCGTCTCGAGGAGGGTGGTCGGGTGTTGGATGTGGGCTGCGGCGGGGGATGGGCGTTGGTGCAGATCGCCGAGCGCTTTGCGGGCGTCACTTGTCTCGGGATCGATGTCGAGCCGTATTCAGTCGGGCTGGCACAGCAACTCATAACCGATCGAGGTCTTGTCGAGCGCTGCGAGGCTCGGGTCCTGACCGTCGATGAATTGGACGAAGCAGGCACCTTCGACGTCGCGACCAGCTTCTTGGTCATCCACGAGATCGCGCCTGATTTGAAGCCGGGAGCGTTCGAGTCCGTGGCCCGGGCGCTCAAACCGGGCGGTTTTTTCCTGATCTTCGACGAGGTCTACCCGGTGACGGACGAAGACCTTCGCCGGATGCCGACCCGATTCGCTGCATTGGCTCAGTGGTATGAGCTCACTTGGGGCAATGTGGTCGACACCCGGGCGGCGCTACACGAGCTGTGTGATCGGGCGGGTCTCCAGGTGATCGACGAGACGGGCTTCTCCCGGTTCCATATCGTGGTCGCAGAGAAGCCCGAATAGTCGACCGCCGCAGATCACATGTCGAGAGTCTCGGCGACCTCGATGGTCCCGCCCGACGCCAGCTGCGGCGAGCCCTTGGCGAAAACCAGGGCCTGCTCGAGGCTGTCTGCGCTGATGATCGAATAGCCGGTCACCGGGTTGGCGCCGCCACCCTGCGTGGTCGAACCGTCCGACCCAACGGTGGCCGATGCCCCGGTTGGGTGCCCTTGATCAATCACTGCGGAGCCGAGACCGTTCAACCACTCGTTCCACGCCTGCATCACCGCTGCCCCCTCCTCTTCCGACTCCGGGGCACTGCCGCCGTGATAGACGAACAAGAACTTGGCCATGGCATCTCCTTTCGCACGGCCACCTGGTGTGGCCTGTCCACCTAGAGACGAACGGG
>JALDXP010000233.1:0-4183 GCA_032154885.1 Actinomycetota bacterium | reverse complement strand
AAGGCACGGCGATCGCGTCTCTCATCGCGGCCAATTTGGCTTCGCCGATACCCGGCACTTCCAGGAGGTCCTCAACCGTCTCGAATGGCCCGTTGGCCTCGCGGTGGGCCACGATTCGATCGGCCAGTACCGGGCCGACCCCGGGAAGGTCTTCTAATTCCGTCGCATCTGCCTGGTTGAGAGAGATCAGACCGTCATCCCTCTCCCCGCCGCCGGTGGCGGCCAACGAGTCGCCAGGCCCGGGGACCTGCACGTGGTCTCCATCGACCAGGGGCCTGGCCAGATTGATCTCGTCGAGCAGCGCCCCCTCCAGGGCGCCGCCGGCTGCCGCGACTGCATCGGCCACGATTGCTCCATCGGTCATCTCGACTACACCCGGAGCCGTCACCCAACCGGAGACATAAACCGGGAACACCGAATCACGCGACGACGCTGTTTCCACCGTGGCCGGCGTCGTTTCGACCGATGCGGTGTCTCCCGTCACTCCAAGCCCCGCTCCTATGAGGATGGCGGCGAGGATCAGGCCCAGCGCCATCGCCTGTGTTCGACCCATTGCGACCCCCACCAACCGCGCTTCACTCATTTCGTAGTTACCAGTCCGCTGCCGTTGGGGGAAGAAGGTCGTTGGGTAGGGTCGGCCTCGTGCTCGACATCGCCCCCTATTTGGTCCTACCCGGCAGCGCGGCCAACCTCGCCGCCCGGGACCCCCGTTCCACCGAGGGCTTCGACGGTGGGAAGTCTGAGGGCAAGGAGGCGATGAAGCCTTTGAACTCGACCCTGGCTGAGCTGCAGACGCGTCTTTGGGCCGAGTCGAAGCAAGAACTGCTGATCGTCCTTCAGGCAATGGACACCGGGGGAAAGGACGGGACCATCCGCAGCGTGTTCAAGGGGGTCAACCCCCAAGGGGTGCGGGTCTGGGGGTTCGGTGCCCCCACCGAATGGGAGTTGGCCCACGACTATCTCTGGCGCATCCACCAACGAACACCCGAGAGCGGCGGGATAGCCATTTTCAACCGCTCGCACTACGAGGACGTCTTGGTCGTACGGGTGAAGGGCCTCGTCCCGGAAGAACGCTGGCGGCAGCGCTACGCCCACATCGTCGAGTTCGAACGACTGCTGACCGATGAAGGGACAACCGTGGTCAAGCTATTCCTCCACATCTCGAAGGAGGAGCAGAAAGAGCGTCTCGAGGCCCGCCTACAGGAACCGGACAAGCGTTGGAAGTTCAATGTCGCTGACCTCGAGGACCGCAAATTGTGGGAAGACTTCTCCCTTGCCTACGAAGAGGCTCTGAGCCGCACCTCGAGCGAGCATGCACCCTGGTACGTGGTGCCGGCCGACCGCAAGTGGTACCGCGACCTGGCTGTGGCGAGCATCTTGATCAAGACGCTGGAGAAGATGAATCCGACATATCCGCCTGAGCCTGACCTTGAAGGTGTGGTAGTCGAATAGACCGCGGCGTCACTCGTCGAGAAGTCTGGCGGCCACACGCGCCTCCACCTCGAGAGGGATGGCCAGATACGCGGCACGATGGCTGAGACCCTTCCAACGCCCGCCGAGATATCCGGTCAAATACCGCCACAGGAACCGGACCACGCCCAGCTCACCCCACTGACGCACGTGGACCAGCTCGTGGACGAGGAGCAAGCCTGGTTGGTGTTGGACGGCGGTCATCAAAGGCGGATCGAGGAAGATGGTCTTCCCCAAGGTCATGGCGCTGATGTCACGGCCCCAGAGACGGCGCATGACCCCCGGAGCGGATCGGACCCTGACCGATTCCGCGTCGACAGGGGCAATGAGTACACGCACTCGAAGGGGGTCGATCCCACCGGCACGCAGCATCTGGCCGGCGTTCACCCCACGACGAAGTTGATGACGCTCGGTGGACGGGCAATGACTTTGCGCACCACGGCGCCGTCGATCCATCCCTGGACCTTGTCGAGGTCGAGCGCCACCCGCTCCGCTTCCTCAGCGGTGATGTCCGCCGGCACGTCGACCCTGTCGCGTACTTTCCCGTTGACCTGGACCACCATGGTCACGGTCGACTCCGCCACGAATGACTCGTCCCACTCGGGCCAGGGCTCTTCCGCCAGCATCGATCCCATCCCCCTCATCTCCCACAACTCGGCAGCGACATGAGGTGCGGCCGGCGCCAGCATCAGGACCATGATCCGGTATGCCTCGTCGAATGTCTTCTCTACCGGCGAGCGGCCCAGGTACTCCTGGAACACGTTGGCCAGGGACATCAGTGTGGAGACCGTGGTGTTGAAGTGGAATCGGTTGATGTCCTCGGTGACACGCTTCAATGCGCGATGCGTCTCCGCCATCAACACGGCATCGTCATCGTTCGCTCCGCGGTCCACGAAACGATGGTTGGCGGTGCCCATCTTCCAAACCCGGTCGAGGAACCGCTTGGTGCCGGGGACACCACTGTCATTCCACACCGCGTCATCGGTCGGCGGCCCCACGAACAGCTCGAACAAGCGCAGGGCATCGGCGCCGTACTCCTGGTAATAGCGGTCTGGTGGGACGACATTTCCCTTGGATTTCGACATCTTGGCCCCGTCCTTCACGAGCATCCCCTGGGTGAACATCCGCATGAAGGGCTCGGTGACCGGGCTCAGCCCGATGTCGTTGAGGAACTTGGTGATGAACCTGGCGTAGAGAAGGTGGAGGATCGCGTGCTCGACCCCGCCGATGTATTGATCGAGCGGCATCCAGTACTCGGCCTTGGCCCGATCGAAGATGGCATCGGCGTTGTGCGGGTCGGTATACCGAAAGTAGTACCAGGAAGAGTCGACGAAGGTGTCCATGGTGTCGGTCTCCCGGCTCGCCGCACCGCCACACTGTGGACAGGGCGTGGCAACCCAGTCCTCGACCGCCGCCAGAGGTGAGCGTCCCTTCGGGGCAAAGTCCTCTACCTCGGGCAGGGTCACCGGAAGCTGATCTCGGGGAACTGGGACCAACCCGCATTCAGGGCATTCGACCATCGGGATCGGACATCCCCAGTATCGCTGTCTGGAGATCAGCCAGTCACGTAGCCGGTACTGGATGGTCCCCTCGCCGATCCCCTGCTCCTCGAGCCAGGCGATGATCCGCTCCTTGGCCCCGGCCCGGTCGAGACCGTCCAGGAACCCAGAATTGATCGTCTGCCCATCCCCTAGGAAGGCCTCGCCCTCCCATTCACGGCCCGGGTCGACCGTGCGAACGATGTCGAGGCCATACCTGATGGCAAAATCCCAGTCCCGCTGATCCTGACCGGGGACGGCCATGATCGCCCCGGTGCCGTAGCCCATCAACACATAGTCGGCGATGTAGACCGGAACCTGCTTCCCGTTCACCGGGTTGAGGGCGAACCGACCGGTGAACACGCCGGTCTTCTCGCCCTCGGCGAGACGCTCGATCTCCGACTCACGGGCCGCCCGGGATATGTATTCCCTGGCCTCGGCCTCGACGTCGGTGCCCGAGATCAACACCTCGACGAGGGGGTGCTCGGGAGCAAGGACGCAGAATGTCATCCCGAAGATCGTGTCGGGTCGGGTGGTGAACACATCGAACGAGGCATCGATGCCGTCGATTTGAATCCTGAACCGGGCGCCCTCGGACCGGCCGATCCAATTCCTCTGCATCGTGCGGACCCGGTCCGGCCAGTCATCGAGATGATCGAGGTCATCGAGGAGTCGATCGGCGTAGTCGGTGATCTTGAAGAACCATTGGGCCAGGTTTCGCTTCTCGACCAGCGTCCCGCATCTCTCACAGGCACCATCCACCACCTGCTCGTTGGCGAGCACCGTCTGATCCTTGGGACACCAGTTGACCGGCGCAGTCGCCTTGTAGGCGAGACCGCGGTCGTAGAGCTCGAGGAACAGCCACTGGTCCCACCGGTAATACGCCGGGTCGTGGCTCGCCACTTCCCGGCTCCAGTCGAAGGCGGCGCCCAGCTTCCGGAAATGCTCCTTCATCCGGGTGATCTGGGCCTCGACGCTGACCCTCGGGTGTACACCGGTCTCGATCGCCAGATTCTCGGCCGGGAGCCCGAAACTGTCCCACCCCATAGGGCTCAACACGTTGAAGCCCTGCATCATCTTGTAGCGGGTGATCAGGTCGATGTAGGTGTAGTTGCGGACGTGGCCGATGTGCAGCTCCCCCGACGGATAGGGATACATGGCCACGTTGTAGAACT
>JALDXP010000232.1:0-4194 GCA_032154885.1 Actinomycetota bacterium | reverse complement strand
ACCAGGCAACCAACAACGCGGCCGCCCTCAGCTTCTCCCTGGCGGCCGAGGAAGTGGCCGCCTTGAGCGACGCCACTCGAGAGTGGAGGGCTTAGGCCGGACTGCAATTCCTCCACGTAGGGTCTCGTGATGGCGGATACCGCCATCCCGATGTCGAGCGCGATTCGCACTGCCGAGATCATCGCTGCGCTCTCGATGGCGACCGACCTGGCCATGGGGTTCCCGCTGGAGCAGGGTCTGCGAAGCGGTGTGATCGCTTCCCGCCTTTGCGATCGTCTCGACGTCGACCGGGAGACGGCGTCACAGGCGTACTTCCTCAGTCTTCTCTTCTACGTTGGCTGCAACGCCCCCGCCGACGTGGGTTGGGACGTGTTCGGCGACGACGACTCGCTTAGGACCTACGCCACGCCCTTCCGGTTTGGGACGCGCTCCGAGATGGCCAGGGGGATGATGCGGGCGGTGGCGCCGCCGACCTCGCCACCCCATCTCCGTGCCTGGCAGCTCGCTCGCCGCCTCCCGGAGCTGGCGATCGGGTTTGCAGGGGTGGTCGATGCCACCTGCGAAGTGGCCCGGATGCTGACCGATGAGCTGGGTCTGGGCCCTTCTGTGTCCAACCTCGTCGCCTTCGAGTCGGCACGTTGGGATGGCAAGGGGTTTCCGGGTGGGGTCGCCGGAGAGGAGATCCCACTAGCGGTGCGGATAGCCCATGTCGCCCAGGACGCCGCATTTCAACTCACACTTGGTGACCCGGAATTCGTGGCAAACGTGATCGGGCGGCGAGCGGTTGGGGCTTTCGACCCGAGCGTCGTCAAGGCACTCACCCAGGACGTGGCCGAGATTCTCGACTTCGAATCGGAACTCCCACTCTGGGACCTGACGCTCGGCTGCGAACCCAAACCCCAGTTGAAGCTTCAAGGTGAGGCGATCGACGGGGCGCTGGCCGCAATGGGTCACTTCACGGACATGGCCATTCCCGAATTCGTGGGGCACTCCTCGGGGGTGGCGGCGACCAGCCTGGCCGCGGCCCAGGTGCTCGCGTTCGATCCAGCTGACACCCTCGCCGTATATCGGGCCGCACTGGTCCACGACCTGGGAAGGGCCGCGGTTTCGGTCCGCATCTGGGGCAAGAAGGGGCCCTTGACGCTGGACGACTGGGAGCGAATCAGGCTGCATGCCTACCACACCGAGCGGATCCTCACTCAGTCGCCCTTCCTCTCGGGACTCATCCCCGCCGCCGGTTCTCATCACGAGCGAGGCGACGGGACGGGTTATCACCGGGGTGTCGGGGCGTTCTCCCTGCAGCCGGGGGCTCGTCTCCTTGCCGCTGCCGACGCCTATCACGCCATGACCGAGCCACGGCCCCACCGCCCCGCCCTATCCCGAGAGGCGGCCGCCGACGTGTTGCTGGAAGAGGCCAAATCCGGACGTCTCGATGCGGAAGCGGTGGCCGCCGTGCTGGAGGGTGTCGGGCATCGCCCGACTCCGGTCCCGTGGCCCGCGGGATTGACCGAGCGCGAGATCCAGGTGGTCAGGCACCTGGCACGCGGCCTGCAAACCAAGCAGGTCGCCCGTGCCCTCGAGATCTCGCCCAAGACCGTCGACTTCCACATCCAAAGCGCCTATCGCAAGATGGGGGTCTCGACCCGGGCCGGGGCAACCTTGTTCGCCATGCAGCACGGTCTCGTCACCTGGGAGAACTCCCGGTAGCCGACGACCGCCGGTCCTCATACCTTGGTGTCGAGGTCATCATGAGCGAGCACATCGAGACTGTCGTCGTCGGTGGCGGGCAGGCGGGTCTGGCCGTCGGCTATCACCTTCAACGCAAGGGCCTTCCGTTTGTGATTCTGGATGAGAACTCCCGGATCGGAGACGTCTGGCGAAACAGGTGGGACTCTCTCCGTCTATTCACTCCCGCGTCCTACAGCGGACTGCCCGGCATGCCCTTTCCCGGTCCACGATCTGCCTATCCGACCAAGGACGAGACCGCCGCCTACTTCGAGGAGTACGTCGCGACGTTCACGCTCCCGGTTAGAACCGGTGTCAAGGTCGACCGGTTGTCTGACAGCGGGGATGGCTTTGTCGTGACCGCGGGCGATGGCCATTTCTTCGCAAACAACGTCGTAGTGGCTACTGGCGCCTATCAGCACCAGCTCGTTCCGGGCTTCGCAACCCAGCTCGACAGCAACATCCTCCAGCTTCGCTCCAACGAGTACCGCAATCCCGGCCAGCTTCGTGAAGGGGGAGTTCTCGTCGTCGGCGCCGGCAACTCGGGCTCCGAGATTGCCCTCGAGATTGCAGGTCAGCAGCCGGTTTGGCTCTCCGGCCCGGACACCGGGCAGGAGCCCACCAGCGCCGGGAGCATCCCCGACCGGCTCCTGACACCACTCCTGTGGTTGGCTGCGACCCGGCTGACCGTGAGGACCGCACCCGGGCGGAAGCTCCGTGACACCTTCATCGATCCTCCCCGTGGCATCCCCCTGGGACGGGTACGACGAAAGGACATCCTGGCTGCCGGGATCGAACGGGTGCCCCGGACCGTCGGAATGAGCAAGGGGCAACCCTTGCTCGAGGACGGCAGGGTGCTCGAAGTGTCGAACGTCATCTGGTGCACCGGATTCACGCACGACTACGACTGGATCGAACCGCCGATCGCAACCGACAAGGGCCTCCCGGTCCACGACCGGGGAGTCGTCGAGTCACGTCCTGGTCTGTACTTCATCGGGCTCCGCTTCCTCTACTCGTTGAGTTCTGCACTCTTGGGCGGAGTGGGACGTGATGCCGAGTACATCGTCGATCACATCGTCTCCACGAGGCACGTGGTGAGGGTGATGAATGACCACCGTGCGGAGAGCTGAAGATCTTCTGTCATCGGCGGAAAGGTCGAACTCGTAGGAGCCCCTTCGATCCTTCACGCCGCGAATAGCCTGCACAGGTGGCCGACCCTCCTTCCCAGGCTCTGGTGTTTCCCCGGTGGCTTCGAGAGTACGAGCGTCCCTGGTTCCGATATGACCTGATCGCCGGGGCGTCGGTAGCCGCCCTCGTCGTCCCCAAGGCTCTCGGGTACGCCGGGATCGTGGGTGTCCCCATCGAGTACGGGCTCTACGCCGCCGCAGCAGGTGCATTGATCTATGCCCTGTTCGGTTCCTCCCGACAGATCTCGACCGGGCCCAGCTCGGCGTTGGCCGCCGTGGCTGGTGGTGCCGCCGTGCTCCTGGGCTTGACAGACAGCGCTGCTCTACCACTCGTGAGCTGGGTGACTTTGCTCGCCGGGCTGCTCTTCGTGCTGCTGGCAGTGCTGAGGATGGGTTGGATGTCCCAGTTTCTCTCCAGGGCGGTCGTCAAGGGCTTCTTGTTCGGGGCGGCTGTGGAAGTGACCGTGGGGGAGTTGCCCAAACTGACCGGGACCACGGCCGACGGCACCAACACATGGCGCGAGTTCGGGAGCTGGATCAGATCCCTCGGTGATACCGACCTGACGACGCTCGTCGTGGGAGTCCTTGCGCTCGGGGTGATCCTGGGTCTTCGTTTCTGGGCTCGCCGGGTACCCGGTGCCCTGGTTCTCGTGGTATTGGGGATTCTGGCGACACGTCTGCTCGGCCTCGAGATCGCGCTGGTCGGCGATGTCCCGAGTGGCCTGCCATCAGTCATCCTGCCTGACATCGCATATCTCACGGCAAATCTCTCCGTCATCCTCCCGGCCGCGGTCGGCGTTGTGCTCATCGGCTTCTCCCAGTCGGCCGGAGACGCCCGCGAGTTCGCGTCGAAACATGGCTATCGGATCGACATCAATCGGGAGTCCATCGCTCAGGGGCTGGCCAACGTCGGGTCCGGGATGGTCCAGGGGATACCGGTTGCCACCAGCCTCTCGGCCAGCTCGCTGAACGACCAGTCCGGTGCCAAGACTCAGATGTCCTCGTTGGTCACGGGGATCTTCGTCGTCCTGACGATGCTGTTCCTTGCGCCACTGTTCTCTGACCTCCCCAAGGCGGTGTTGGCAGCGGTGATCATCGACGCCGTCGTATTCGGGATGATCGACCTGCCGGCCATGCGTCGTCTGTTTCGTGTGCAACGATTCGACTTCTGGATCGCGATAGCCGCCATCGCCGGGGTGCTGACCTTTGGAGTGCTAGCGGGAGTGGTCATCGGCATCGTGCTCTCGCTGGTCTGGCTGGTCTACGTCTCGACCCGTCCCAA
>JALDXP010000231.1:0-4229 GCA_032154885.1 Actinomycetota bacterium | reverse complement strand
GCGGTCTTGAGCGAGTCCCGTACCTGCTCCAGCTTGAAGGGCTTGATGAAGGCGATGATCAGTTTCATTCCCAGTCCTTTCTCAGTGCCCGGCCAGAGTGGCGCTGCCAGTGCTGTAGGCCGTCTCAGCGTGCTCAGCCAGGTCCAGGCCGCTGGTCTCGATGTCTTCGGATACCCGAACTCCGATCGTGGCCTTCAGTGCCAGCATGATCAGAGCCGTGACCACGAAGCTGTAGATGATGACAGCGCCATTGGCCAGGGCCTGCACACCGAGGAGCTCTAGCCCACCTCCATAAAACGCTCCCGCCAAGAACTCGCCGCCGAAGAAGGCCGGATCGGCGAACAGACCGATGGCGAGAGAGCCGACGAGCCCGCCCACGAAGTGGACTCCCACCACGTCCAGGGCGTCGTCATAACCGGCCTTGGTCTTCAACCCGACCGCGAAGCAGCAGATGACGCCGGTGGCCAGCCCGATCCAGATCGGCGACATCCCGGCGACGAAGCCGGCGCCGGGAGTTATTGCCACCAAACCGGCCACTATCCCCGACGCCACACCGAGATTCGTGAACTTGCCATCCCGGAATTTCTCCACGAAACCCCAAGACAGCCCGGCTGCCGCGGCGGCGAGAAATGTGTTCATGAAGGCCTGCACCGCCGTGCCATTGGCCGCCAGGGCGGAGCCTGCATTGAATCCGAACCAGCCGAACCAGAGGATTCCCGTGCCCAGCATCACCAGGGGCATCGAGTGTGGCGGGTGACCCTGACCCGGCCAACCCTTGCGCTTGCCGAGCACAAGCACCGCGGCGAGAGCAGCGATACCTGCGTTCACATGGATGGCGGTGCCGCCTGCGAAGTCGAGCGCGCCCCGTTCTCCGATCCAGCCCCCGTACACCCACTTGAAAACCGGGCTGAACACGAGAAGCAACCAGGCCGGGGCAAAGATCGCCCAAGCCGAGAACTTCATGCGATCGGCGACCGCGCCCGAGATCAGGGCGGGCGTGATAACCGCGAACATGCCCAGGAAGACGACAATCAACAGAGTCGAGCCGCCATCTTCGCCGGTTATGCCCAAGCCGCTGAGGAAAGCCAGGTCGAGGTTGCCGAGGAATGCTCCGTCACCCGATTGCGCCAACGAGTAGCCGACGACGACCCAGGCGATCGGGATGACGAGCAGACACCAGAAGTTCATCATCAACATGTTCAGGACGTTTCTCGTCCGGTCCATGCCTCCGTAGAACAGCGCCAGACCCGGCGTCATGAACAACACCAACGCCGAAGAGGTCAACACCCACGCCGCATCACCAGTATCCATCAGCACTCCTCCCAGCCGGGGTTGGTTCCGTTGCGGGAGCATCGTTCCGAGGCTCTGTTTCAGCAGTGTTTCTGCTTGCCGAACAAGTCGTTAACACGACGTCGGGCGAGACCTAGCGACGATGTGGCTGACGATCCGATGTGGTCAACAGATATCCGCGGGAGCGGACGGCGCGGATTTCCAGGCCGAGTGGCACGAGAACGGGCCTCATTCGCGCCACCATGACCCGAAGGTTGCCGGCAGCTCCGGCTCTATCGGGCCACAGCGACGCGACCAGTGCTTCGCGCCCCACCACCGCTCCGAACCGTTCGATCAACATTCTCATGAGATGAACCTGATTCTCGGAGAGGCGAGCGCTCGCCCCTCGATAGTGGAGGCTCCGATCCTCAGCAAGGAGCGGTAACGCCGGCTCGACGCGTGACTGGAGGACCCTGATTCGGGCATTCCGGTCCTCGCGGGAGACAGGCAACCGAACCCAATCCTCGAGGACGTCCGAGATATGTGGCGGATCGGCGCGAGGCTCGACGAGAAGCAGACGAGGATGCTTGATCTGGGCCAACTCGACCCGTAGGGCCTCGTCGGATGGCCATCGAATCAACGCCACATCCATCGTCGAAAGGTAAGGCACGTTGGTTTCCACGGTGTTTCGAGTCGATAAACGCAGCCGATGGGACAGCCCGGCTTCGGTCCCATGCTGTCGCCACCTGCAGCGCTACGACTCATCCCCGGCACGGCGGTACGATCCACCACCGGTCAGTCGACCCCCGACCTGACGATGCCAGACCTGGTCAACGATTCGCAGCACAACGCCCCAGCCAACGACCACGTGCGTTCAGGCTGATTCATGACGCTCGGTTCGTTTGCACGCCGGCGTGTGCTGCAGGCGCTGGTCACGTTGCTGGCACTCACCCTCGTGGTTCACGCCGGCATCTCCCTGATCGGGGGCGACCCTGTCCGAGCCCTCTTTGGGTTCGTGCCCCCTTCACCGGCGGAGTTGGCGGAACTGCGCGCTCGCTATGGTCTCGATCAGCCCTACCCCGCGCAGTACCTGGCGTATCTGACCCAGCTGTTGCGTGGCAACCTCGGCGTGACCATCAGCCTGACGCCGCAACCCGTCACCTCGGTGGTCGCTGCGACGCTCCCGACAACTGCGGTTCTGATCGGAATCGGACTTGTCCTTCAGGTGACCACAGCCTATGGCGTCGCTGTGCTGTCGATGCTCCGACGCAACAAGTTGGTCTCGGCTCTCACCTGGTGGCTCGCCGTGGCCGCAACGGCCGCACCGGTCATATTCACTGCATGGGCACTCCGCTCGTATTTCACGCTGGGCTATGGGGGACGCGACTGGTTCCCCTACCGCTACGACGGCACAGCGGGGGCATATGTGCTGCCACTCATCGCCCTGGTGGCGATGCTCGCCGGTCCTGTGATCCTGCTGTTTCGTAGCGAGCTGCTGGACACACTCCGCTCCACCTTCACCAAGTTCGCGGTGGCCAGCGGGCACTCGGATCTGGCAATCGTCGGGGTGCACGCTGCCAAGGCGTCGGCCGGACCGGTGATCGCATACCTCGGCGCCAGCCTCGGGTATCTCATGACGGGTGTGGTGATCGTCGAGGCGATCTACGACATACCTGGTGTCGGCAACCTGATCCTCGACAGCGTTGGGCGGCGCGACCGCGCTGTCGTCGTGGGTGGTGTGCTCGTCATATCGGTGCTGGCGATCCTCGGCGGGATGGCCGCCGACATCGTGGCGGCGACCCTCGATCCCCGTCTCCGACTCGAAGGCGAGGGGCCGCGTTGAGACCGAGGTTGCTGGGTGCTGCACGGGCGAGGTGGGTGACGTTCGGCGCCGCCACGGTGCTAGCCGCCGCAGCAGTCTTGGCCGTCTTCTCTGAGGCACCCGCCGGTCTGGACCCTCGCGGCTGCTCGCTTGATCGTTCGCTGAACCCGCCATCTTTCCCCGGGCATTTGTTCGGATTCGATCTCCAAGGATGCGACCTGTTGCTCTTGACGATGGCGGGAACCCGCAATTCTCTGCTCGTCGGAGTCCTGGCCACGATCTTCGCCCTGGCAGTGGCCATACCGGTGGGGACCACATCGGGCTACGCCGGAGGCTGGGTCGACGGGCTGGTAGGGCGGCTCGTGGATCTGGTCACCGCCCTGCCCATCATCTTGATCGGGCTCGTCATCCTCAGTGCCCTCGATGAACGCGGTGTGTTACTCGTGGCAATCGTCATGGCGGTCGCTGCCTGGCCCATCTACACCCGCGTGATCCGGGCAGCCACATCGCGGGAGTCCGAGCATGCGCATGTCGACGCGGCCAGGGCGCTCGGTGCTTCTCGCTCGCGCCTGCTCGTACGCCATGTCGTGCCGGGTTCCCTCGGTTCTGTCATCGCTGTGATCCCTCCCACCATCGCCTTCACGATTGGGGCCGAGGCTTTGCTGAGCTTCCTCGGAGCCGGGCTCCAGCTACCCGACGTCTCGTGGGGTTCGTTGCTGGCAGAAGCGCAGAGGCACATTCGCCTGGCGCCTCACCTCATGCTCCCCGGGCTCTTCCTGCTCATCGTGACTGGCGCCCTGGTCGTCGTCGGTGAGGCGGCACGGGTGCGGGTACGAGACTGAGACCGGGTGTGAGGTCCAGACGTCACGTCGACTGATCGACCGCTACGAGACCGGCTTGGTCGCACCCCGGACCACCGATGACTGGGACTTCAGGATCGGCTTCGGCGGTCCGAGCGGGCGACGATGGCACGCTGGACCACGATGAACACGAGGAGCAGAGCGCCAATGATGATCTGCGTCCACGACTGCTCGGCACCCATGAAGGAAATGATCGTCTTGATGGTGCCGTAAACGAACACACCGACCATCGAGCCCAGCACATAGCCGCGGCCTCCGGCCAGGACGGTTCCACCGAT
>JALDXP010000230.1:0-4242 GCA_032154885.1 Actinomycetota bacterium | reverse complement strand
TCCTCACCTCTGCACCCCGGAACGAGTAGATCGACTGGTAGGGGTCACCGGCCGCAGTCAGATTGCCGTGGGGTAGAGCCATGAGACGGGCGATCTCGGCCTGAACGGTGGATGTGTCCTGGTACTCGTCGACGAGCACGTGAGTGAACTGGGACGCCAGGTCCTGCCCATCCGGGCGCCCTAGTAGATCGACGGCCGAGACGAGGAGGGTGGCGTAGTCAGTTCGGCCACGCTCCGCCAGGGTCTCGCGGTACCGGCGGAACAGACCCGGGATGCCCCGCCAGTCGGCGCGCTCGGTAGCCCTCGCCTCCAGGTCCTCGGGAGAGAGCATCCTCTCGGAGCAGCGCATGAGGAAGTCGGCGACCTCACCGGCGAAGGCGCTCGTGCCCAGGATGCCCCGGTAGAGGATCGGCCACTGCTCCGGGTCCTCCGTCAGGAGAAGCTCACCGACCAGACCTATCTGCTCGGGCGTAGTGAGCGGGACGGGACGGTCGGATGCGGGGGCGGCCTCGAGTAGTCGGAGGGCGAGCGAGTGAAATGTGGAGGCACCGATAGGCATCCCACCTCCACTGAGTGCGGCATCGACTCGCCGCCGGATGTCGCCCGCAGCACGCCGGGAGAAGGTCAGCAGGACGATTTGGTCGCGTCTCGCCTGACCCGATTCGATCAGAGCACAGACCCGGCGAACCAGGAACTCGGTCTTCCCGGTGCCCGGCCCGGCCACCACGATCTGGGGGCCGTCGGCATCGGTGAGGGCGGGGCCCCAGTCTTCCGGCTCGAGCCGGATCTCGGTCAACGGCACAGGGCTGATCGTAGGGTCAGGCCGCCTCGGGAAGCCGGGCGATCTCTGCGACCAGCTCCGCCGCGATCCCGTATTCGGCCAGGTAGCGGACAGGGTCGGCGAACGGGTCGACGTCGGGCTCGGGGATCGATTGGAATGTCTCGAAGTAGCTCATGTCGGGAAAGCTATCGGTCGGGTGTGACACATTTCCCGAAGAGTCCCAGCGCATAGGATGGGCGGCGTGGCGGTGAATGAACGGAGGTCGGTGTGACCACTGCGGTTGGCAACGAATTCGACTCACCGATGTACAAGGAGGCCGCCGGCCAGTTCGACCGGGTTGCCCGCCTGATGGGCTTGGACGACAACATCGCCGACCGGCTTCGTGTCCCGCAGAAGTCGACCATGGTCAGCTTCCCGTTCCGGCGTGACACCTACTCGGAGGTGGAGACCCTCTTCGGTTATCGGATCCAGCACCTCACGACGATGGGCCCGACCAAAGGCGGGATCCGGTTCGCTCCCGACGTCGATCTGGGCGAGGTCGCTGCCCTCGCCATGTTGATGACCTGGAAATGCTCCATCGTCGGTGTTCCTTTCGGAGGGGCAAAGGGTGGGGTCCGGGTCGACCCAATGCAGCTCTCTCGCGCCGAGCTGCAAAGGGTGACCAGGCGCTTCACGATGGAGATCATCAACGTGATCGGGCCGGAGACCGACATCCCCGCCCCCGACCTCGGCACTAACGAGCAGGTTATGGCCTGGCTCATGGACACGTACTCCCAACATGTCGGGCACTCGGTCCCCGCCGTGGTCACCGGCAAGCCGCCGGCCCTTGGGGGCAGCGTGGCCCGGCGGGAGGCGACCGGCCGCGGCCTGATGTTCCTCCTGCCCCAAGCGGCAGGGGTGAGGGAGATCGACCCCAACAATGTCACGGTTGCGATCCACGGTTTCGGAAACGTGGGTCGGTATGCGGCCATCGCCGGCCATCAGATGGGAGTCAAGGTCGCCGCTGTGTCGGACATCTCCGGTGCGCTCTACGACCCGGAGGGTCTGGACGTCGATGCGGTGGCTAAATGGGTAGACGAGAACCGCTTCCTAGAGGGCTTCCCGGACGCCGATTTCATCGACGGTGACAAGATCTTCTCGTTGCCGGTCGACGTGCTGGTGCCGGCCGCCATTCAGAATGTGATCCGTGGCGACAATGCGGGTGAGATCCAGGCCAAGATCATCATCGAGGGCGCCAACGGGCCGACCACGATCGAAGCCGACGACATCCTCAGGGAGAAGGGTGTCCTCATCATCCCCGACATCCTGGCCAACGCCGGCGGAGTGACGGTCTCCTATTTCGAGTGGGTCCAGGACGTCCAGAAATACTTCTGGACCGAGAACGAAGTGGTGGCTCGTCTGCGGGAGATCATGACCCGAGCGTTCAGCGATGTGCACAACATCGCCATCAACGAAGACGTCGACCTGAGGACTGCCGCCCTCATCAAGGGGATCCGCAAGGTGGCCGACGCCAAGCTGGTGCGGGGGATCTTCCCCTAGGAGGCTTTCTCCATCGGGGCCTCGGCGAACGCCGGGCAGATCTCTTTGAACGAGCACCAATTGCACAAGGTGCCCGGACGGGTGGGGAAGTTTCGAGTGGCCAAGGCGCGGTCGATGGCGTTCCAGAGTGCCCGCAGCTGCGAGTCCATGGCATCGAGCTGGCGGTCGTCGATGTCGAGCCGGTACAGGGTCGGCCCGCTCAGATAGAGGAGGCGAAGCTCCTTCGGGGTCTCCCCGGTGCGGCGTCGGATGAGAAGGGCGTAGATCTTCAGGGCGAAGAACGCGGGGAGGGCGTACCTCTCCGGTGGGGCCTTGCCCGTCTTGTAGTCGGTGATGACGAGACGACCGTCGTCATCGCGGTCGATCCGGTCGAGGATTCCCCTGATGGTGATCCCGTCCAGATCCTCGAGCATGTCCAGCTCGCGGTCCACCGGATCGAACCCGGTTGGATCCTCGATGCTGAAGTAGTTGGTGAGAAGGGCGAGGGACTCCACGCCCCATTGCCGTTCCTCGTCGGTGTCGCCGAAGAGGTCTTCGAACTCCTCGCTCACTCGGAGCTCGGTCCAGGCCTCACGGAACAGGTCATACAGGAGCTCGGGCGAACGTTCGATGGACGGGTGGTCGAAGAGTCGTTGCAGGGCGAGATGAGCCGTCGTGCCCCGGGCCTGATACACCGATGCGGGCTCACGGAGCCGGTCGATGGCCCGGAACTTGAAGAGCTGGGGACAAGCCTTGAAGTCCCCGGCACGGCTCGGGGAGAGGGTCTCCAGGGGGGCCAATTCCAGTTCTACGGTCACGATGCCGAGTGTAAGACAGGCCTGTGACAGGAATGGGGAGATCGGTCAGGTGGGCCGTCGCCACAGCCAGATCTCTGCCGCGATGACGTGAAGGGTCCACGACAACCAGAAGGCCACGCCGAAGGAAGTGACTTCGTCGAGGAGGCCGAATCCCTGGAAGAGCCCGACCCAGATCCTGATCGTCCCGACTCCGAGCCCGATGGCAAATGCCCGGATCATCCAGCGGCGGTGGCGGACGGTGTCGCCGGCCCGGATGTAGCTGTAGGCCAGGGCGAGGGCGAGGGTGAACCAGGTCCCGAAGACGACTGAGGCGCTGGCCTCGGCGAACCCGCCGAAGGAGAAGAAGAAGCCGAAGATGACCCCCATGACACCGGAGAGCATCCCGACCGGAACCAGGATGCGTCCCATCTTGCGATGCAGGTCGAGATGACGATTGCGGAACCGGCGGGAGATCTGGAAGGGAGCAAGGACCAAGTAGACGACTCCGGGGAGGATGTGGGCGTAGGCCAGGATCGGATACTGGGCATAGCGTCGATCGAACTCGCCCTCTCCCGGGATTACTCCGTTGGCGATGTTTTGGCTGTCGATGGTCACCCGGATCACGGCGAAAACGAGAACGACTGCGATGAGAAAGAAGACCACGCCCCACGCCGTAGGCACTTTGCTTCGGGCCGTAGTCATGTCGGGAGAGTAAGCGCGAAAAGATCGGCTAGGCCGCGAAAACAAGCACCCGGTATGGCTTGACGGGTGAGGTCGGATTTCGTACTTTCCCGTCTACCGACACGGGTTCGCCCGGGTCGGGGAAGGAGAGGCTTCGGCCCCTCTGGATCGCCACCTGACTGGGGGCCCGCTTTCCCGGTCGAGTGGCACTGAGAGCCCCGAGAGGGCTTCGGCTTCGGCCAAAGCTTTCTCGGGGTTTCTCGCGTCATACCCTTGGCCGGTCACAGACCAGGCAAAGGAGATGTCCGTGGGGGACCGTCGACCGCGATGCCGAGCGGTATTCAGTGGTCCGGGCGAGGTCCGGCTGGAGTTCTCCAAGACCTTCAACCTGGGCTACTTTGCGCAACTGGTCGCCGGGGCAATTCTCTAGAAGAATTCACGCAATTCTTGTTCTTCCAGGGCAAA
>JALDXP010000229.1:0-4246 GCA_032154885.1 Actinomycetota bacterium | reverse complement strand
CGGTGGAAGGGACCGACCCGATCGCCTCCATCTGCTCCACCCAGGACGGGCTGAAGGGAGGGATGATCATCACGAAGACGGGAGGATCCTCCGGCTTCAGGTTGAGCAGGCCCAAGTGACGCTCCATCACCTCGGGGTCGAGAATCGGCCCGGTGACGAAGAACTGTGCGCCCAGCTCGATCCTCCTCCGGAACTGCCATTCTCGGAATCGTGAGGGCATGCCCACCTCGAAATCAGGCAGGTTCTCCTGGAGCTCCCGAAGGTGCTCGACGATCTCGTAGTGATGGGCGAGATGGTCGACGTGGGGAACCGTGTCACCAATGACGACGAGGAAAGAGTCGACACCGTTGCCGAGGGCACCCCTCACCTCTGATTCGATGGCGAGGATGTTTCGGTCTCTGGTCGACACCACCACGGTCGGATGCACGTCAGGGGTGTCGTGGGTGATTCGGGCCGAAAAGGCATACGGCGAAACCCGGATCCGGCCGAAGACATTGTCGGTCACCAGCACATGGCTCCAAGACGGGGACAGACTCCGATGCTGCTGGTTGGGGAGCTCAGGTGGGTTGATCTCGGCGATCCTGAGCCAGCCGTCAGCCTTTGTCAGCATCTCGATCCTCTCGCGGTTTGCGGGCGACGAAGTATTTCGCCTGGGGGTGATGGCAGATGATCGCCGACGTGGTCTGCTCCGGCTGGTACTGGTAGAAGGTCTCCTCGCCCACGGTGATCCCGATGCGGTCGGCGCCGAGTAGATAGGCCACCTTTTCGTTGTCCTCCAGGTCGGGACAAGCGGGGTATCCCCATGAGAAGCGCCCGCCCCGGTATTGCTGACGGAACAAGCCGAGCAGCGAAGGCCCGTCCTCTTCGACGAACCCCCACTCCTCCCGGATCCGGTGATGCCAGTGCTCGGCCAGGGCCTCCGCCATCTCCACGCCCAGACCATGAAGGAGCAGGTAATCGCTATAACGATCCTGGTCGAACAACTCCTTGGTCCGGTCTGAGACCTTGTCACCCATCGTGACGATGTGGAAGGCCGCGTAATCGACCTCCTCGCCGACAGGGCGAAAGAAGTCGGCGATGCACATGTACGGATCCTCCCGCTGCCGGGGGAAGCTGAAACGGGTCAACTCCCTCTGCGCGCTCACGTCATCCCAGATGACGAGGTCGTTACCGTCGCCATTGGCCGGGAAGTAGCCGTAGACCACCTTCGGGTTGAGCAAGTCGTCGTGCCGGGCCAGCGCGATCTGCTCGCGGAGCATCGGCGTCAGCCTTTCCTTGAAATCGAGGTCCCGCTCACCCTTCTCGGGCCGGTACTGCCACTGGTTGCGGAAGAGGGCGGTCAGATTGAGATAGGGGACGATCTCGTCGATCGAGACGCCCCGGATCACCCGTGACCCGGTGAAGGGCGGGACGAAGATCTGGTTGTCCCCCTTGACGTCCGGGGACCGGGCCGGGATCACAACGCCCTCGGCCTCTCGCTCGTGGTACTGCCGGGCCGCGATCGGCTCGGGGGCCGGTTCGCCGGCGACGATCTTTCCCATGGCGTCGAGCCCGGCGAAAGCGTTCTTGCCGTAATACAGCGGGCCTTGATAGCGGGATCGGAGATCCGCTTCCACATAGTTCCTGGTCAAGGCGGCACCGCCCAGGAGGACAGGCACCTTGCCGAGACCACGCCGCTCCAACTCTTCGAGGTTGTCCCGCATGATCAGCGTGCTCTTCACAAGGAGGCCACTCATCCCTATCGCGTCCGCTGAGGTCTCCTCGAACTTGGCGATCATCTCCGAGATTCCGATCTTGATGCCGAGGTTGTGCACCTCGTACCCGTTGTTGGTGAGGATGATGTCGACCAGGTTCTTCCCGATGTCGTGGACGTCACCGGAAACGGTGGCCAGCACGATTCGCCCTCGTGTCGACCCTTCGGCTTTCTCCATCATCGGCTCGAGGTAGGCGACCGCCTTCTTCATTGTCTCAGCCGACTTCAAGACGAACGGGAGTTGCATCTCACCACTGGCGAACAGCTCGCCCACCGTGCGCATCCCGTCGAGGAGGTAGTTGTTGATGATGTCGAGTGGTGTTGTGCCCTCGCCCAATGCGACGTCGAGGTCTGCGATTACGTTCTTCTGGTCGCCGTCGATGATGCGCTTGGCAAGACGCTCCCCCACCTCCATGCCCTCGTAGTCGCTCTCCGACCGCTCGACTGTCTCGACTCCCGCGAACAACTCGAGGAGCTTCTCCAACGGGTCGTAGCCCTCGGCACGCCGGTCATAGATGAGATCGAGGCAGACCTGGCGCTGTTCGGGGTCGATCCGGTTGAGCGGCTCGATCTTCCCGGCATGGACGATGGCCGCATCCAGGCCGGCCTCGACCGCCTCGTGGAGAAAGACCGAGTTCAGGATGCGACGTGCCGCCGGGTTCAGCCCGAAGGAGACATTGGACACACCGAGCACGGTCCTGACCCCGGGCAGCTCGGTCTTGAGCTGCCTTATGGCGTCGAGAGTGATCATGGCGTCCTTACGCAGGTCGTCATCACCTGTCGTGAGGGGAAAGGTGAGTGCATCGAAGATCAAGTCCTCGGAACGCAAGCCATAGCGCTCGACGGCGAGGTCGTGGATGCGATGGGCGATCCGCAGCTTCCACTCCAGAGTGCGGGCCTGTCCCTCCTCATCGATGAGCAGACAGATGGCCCCGGCGCCGTGCTTTCGGGCCAGGCCGAAGACCCGATCGAGACGTGAGCCTGGCTCTTCACCATCCTCGAGGTTTGCGCTGTTGAGCAGGCTGCGCCCGCCCAGCTGCTCCAGACCGGCCTCCATCACCTCGGGCTCGGTGGAGTCGAGCACCACGGGTGCGGCGACGTCAGTGGCGAAGGCTGCGGCCAGCTTCTTCATGTCGGCCACTCCGTCTCGTCCGACATAGTCCACGCAAAGGTCGACGAGGTGGGCGCCCTCCTTCACTTGATCCTGGCCGATGGAGACGCATCCATCGAGGTCGTCCACGAGAAGTGCTTCCTTGAAGGCGCGCGACCCGTTGGCATTCGCCCGCTCCCCGATGATCAAGAACGATGTGTCCTGGTCGAACGGGACCTGGCTGTAGATCGAGGCGGCCGATGGGATCGACTCCGGCCTGCGGTCGAGGAGGGGCAAGGGCCGGGTCGCCGCTACCACGGCGGCCAGATGCTCGGGACTCGTGCCGCAACAACCCCCGATCACGCCGATCCCCATCTCGGTGACGAACTGGCCGAGATGGTGGGCCAGGTCGTCCGGTGACAGGTCATAGGCCATCTGCCCGTCCTCGACATGCGGAAGGCCGGCGTTCGGTATCGCCGACACCGGCACTTTCGAGTGGCGGGCCAGGTGGCGCAGCGGCTCATACATCTCGGCCGGGCCGGTAGCGCAGTTGAGGCCGATCACGTCCGGTCCCAGCGCCTCCAGAGTGGTCAGGGCAGCGCCGATCTCAGTCCCGGGGAGCATCCGCCCGGTGAGCTCGATTGTGACCTGGACCTGGAGGGGGATCTCTAGACCGGCGCTCTTCATCGCCCGCCGTGCGCCCTCGATGGCGGCTTTGGCACCAAGGAGGTCGAATTGGGTCTCGATGATCAGGAGGTCGGCGCCCCCATCGATCAGCCCGGAGGATTCGACCTCATAAGCGTCGGCAAGATCTCGATAGGAGATCTGGCCGAGGGTGGCGAACTTGGTCCCGGGACCGATCGACCCTGCGACAAAACGAGGCCGTCCATCAGCTTTGACGAATTCGTCCACAGTCTCCCTCGCCAGCGTCGCCCCGGACGCGGCGATCTCATACGACTGGTCCTCGAGCCCATACTCGCCGAGGGGTACGGAAAACGCCCCAAAAGTGTTGGTCTCGACGACGTCGACGCCCACTTCCAGGAAGGAGCGGTGGAGGTCTCTGATCACGTCGGGGCGACGCAGGTTCAACAGCTCGTTACATCCCTCGAGCGACGGCCCCCCGAAGTCGTCGGCAGTCAGGCCGACCAGTTGGAGGTTGGTGCCGGTAGCCCCGTCGAAGATGACGAGCCCGGATCGGACGGCATCTATGTAGTCGTATTTGTGTTCGCTCGGCCGAGCCTCGCTCAACGGTCACTCCTCTGTTTCTTCTCGAAACGCTTGAAGAGCGCCTGGAGCCGGGGCTCCGGCAACTCATCGATCCAGGCATTGGCACCGTGCTTGCGCCGGTTGCCGCGGTTTCATCGGGCCTGATCCCTCAACCGCTCAAGATGAGCGCTTCGTCA
>JALDXP010000228.1:0-4272 GCA_032154885.1 Actinomycetota bacterium | reverse complement strand
AGCTGTCCGACGACCAGGTCGCCCGATTCGAGGCTCTCGCCGGGAACCTGCTGGCGGATATGGGATATGAGCGCAAGTTCGAGAAGGTGCCGATGTCGGCCCGAGCCGCCGCCCTGCGCCAATTGGCCGGCGACAGCGCCCGTCATACGATCCGCCGGGTGAAGAAGAGGGTCCGCTGACCAAATGAAGAGAGCCCCCGAAGGGGCTCTTTTCATTTATTCGATTTTCAGCTGATCACTCTCCGGCCGGTGGTGCCGGCGGTGGTGGCGGCGGTATCACGCCATTGCAGTTCACCCAAGCTGGGTCACGGGCCAACACATACTGCTGAGTGGCAAAGCTGTTCGTTCCCAGGCAGGTGTTGCCAAAGATCAACAACTCTTCAAGACCGGCTCCCCGTATCGAGAAGTCAGGTATGTCAGTGTCGTTCAGCTGGTTGTTGGAGATGTCGAGTGACGACAGGAGCCCGAGGTTGATGATGTTGTTCGGGATCTGACCGGCCATCTGGTTCAGTGAGAGGTCCAGCTCGGTCAACGTCGCGATCGCGGTGAACTCGTTGCTGAACCCGCCCAGATTGTTCTCGGAGAGATCGATGTCGTCGAGCGTGGGAGCGTCCCCGAATCCCGACCCGATCCCGCTGAAGTTGTTCACCGAGAGATCGAGCCGGTTGAGGAACTGCAGATTTCCGAAGACACCGGGTACCGCCCCACCGAACTGGTTCTCCCTGAGATCGATCTGACGCAATGACGGCAATCCACCGACCACCTCGATGGGCCCGGACAGGTTGTTAGAACCCAGATCGAGAATCTGCACAGCATTGAGATTGGTCAAGCTGTCTGGCAGCGGTCCGCTCAGCTGGTTGGAGTGCAGGTCAAGCTCGACCGACAGCGCGGTTAGGCCACCGACCTGGCCCGGGATGGGACCGGTGAGCAAGTTGCCCGACAGGTCCAGCGCGGTCAGCTTCTTGAGCCGACCGATGTTGGTCGGTATGCCCCCGGTGAGCTCGTTAGAGGAGAGATCGAGTGCCACCAAGCCAGTCAGATTGCCGATCGAACCCGGAATCGAACCTGTGAGATTGTTCCCTGGATCATTCGGAGTCTGCTCCATGATGATGGAGCTCACGCGGTTCCCTATGCAGTTCACACCGAACCAGACGCAGGGGTTCTTGTTCACGGCCCAACCCGCTTTGTTGGTCCACCCACTGCCGCCGGTCGCCTGGAAGAACGAAAGCAGCGCGTTGCAGTCATTCTTGGTGACCGCTGTCACATCAGCGCAGAATCCTTGGGGAACCGGTGTCGGAGGTGGTGGATTCGGTCCCGGTCCCGGGGGCGGTGTGGTCCCACCGCCAACAGCCCTGATGATGAAGGCCGCCATCTGCCCGCGGGTGACGTTGTCGTTGGGGCAAAAGTTGGTGTTGGCCGGAGGGTTGCACCCGAGCGTGATCCCGGCGTCGGCCACCTTGTTGATGCCCCGCTCGAAGATCGAGGTGTTGTCATCGTTGAAATGATCGGTGCTCGAGTCCGGCAGATTCTCTGCCCTCGACAGGAAGGCCGCCATCTCGCCACGGCTGATGGTCTCGTCACCGCAGTATCGGCCAGAGCCGCAACCCTGGGTAAGACCGGCCTGACGCAGCCGGTTGACCGCGTCCTCGTAGACCTTGCCGTTGTCATCGAAGAAGTAATCAGCCGACGCCGGTCCCAGGTTGTAGGCACGGACGATGAAGATGGCCATCTGTCCACGGGTGACCGGGTCGTCGGGACAATATCTCGTGTTGGCCGGCGGGTTACAGCCGCGGGTGATCCCCAGCGCCGCCAGCTGGTCGATCGCCCCCCGGAACACGCTGTTCGCCGTGTCGGTGAACGCCTGCTGCTCGAGCGACTCACCTGAGTCATCGGCCACCTGCGCACCCGCCACCGGCATGATCGAGAGGAAGAGGGCCACCACGAGCCCCAGCAACCCCAATTTTCCACCACGCATTGTGAAACCCCCTGGTGCCTTCCCCGCACCGGTAGACCAGGAAGAGCGATAGCCCTCCACCCAACCGCGCGGAGCATACATGCCCTCTGACCGTTGTGCCACGTCGAGTGGTCGACGAACGTGATGAGTGACCAAAGGGACTAGACCCCGGCCATCGCAGGCTCGCCGTCGGGTTCTTGACTACCCCTTGAAACATGCTCTATCGTGTCTTTGGTATTAAATAGACAAGCCAAGTCAACTTTATCTCATAAGGATCCCGGATGCCGTCACTCATCGTTTTCGTCCTCGTCGGATTCGCCGCCCAGATGGTCGACGGGTCGCTGGGCATGGCGTATGGGGTCACGTCGTCGACCCTCCTCGTGGCGACCGGCATCGCGCCGGCGATGGCCTCGGCCTCGGTTCATTTCGCCGAAGTCGGGACCACGCTCATCTCAGGAGCCTCTCACTGGCGGTTTGGAAACGTCGACTGGCGCACTGTTCTGCTGCTCGGCGTGCCTGGCGCCGTCGGCGCCTATGCCGGCGCCACCGTCCTCTCCAACCTCTCGACCGAGGCGGCACGACCCTGGATGTCGGCGATCTTGCTCGTCCTCGGAGTCTCCCTCCTGGTCCGATTCGCCGTCAGGGGTACCCGGACCGACCGTCAGCACCTCGGTTTCAAGTCCAGGTTCCTGGCGCCCCTGGGATTGTTCGCCGGCTTCGTCGATGCCAGCGGTGGGGGCGGGTGGGGGCCGGTCGCCACTCCAACCATGCTCGTCTCGGGCCGGACCGAGCCGCGCAAGGTCATCGGGTCGGTGTCCGCCAGCGAGTTCCTCGTCTCGCTCGCAGCGAGTCTCGGGTTCCTGGTCAACCTAGGGTCGCAAGGGATCGACTGGCCGATCGCCGGCGCTCTCCTCGTGGGTGGCGCCATCGCGGCACCGTTCGCCGCCTGGTTGGTGACGAAGATGGCACCAAGAGTGCTCGGCACAGTGGTCGGGTCGGTAATCGTGATCACCAACTCGAGAACGCTTTTCAATCAGTTCGAGCTCGAGGGATCGGCCAGGACCCTGGGCTATCTGGCAATCGTTGTCGGTTCTGTGATTGCGATCGTCCTCGCAGTGAGAGGAAGCAGACGGGAACGCGAGCAGTCGGAACTGATTGCTCAGTCCGCCTAGGGCTTGGTGATCAGCCCTACCGAGACCCAGGGCCCGCCGGACCGGGCAGCGAGGGTGGCGAAATCGGTCCGCTCCAGAATGGCGATGGTGGCGTCGCGCACCTCGGCCCAAACATCGCGCAGGCTGCATCCGATCTCCATCGAGCACGGCTGCGGCTCGTGGCGGGTAGCGCATTCGATGGGCGCCAGTTGACCCTGGAATATGCGCACGATGCGCTCCAGGGTGATCTCAGCGGGATCGTGGTTCAGGCGGTAGCCACCGGAGGGCCCCCGCTCGGAGCGGACGACGCCGGCGTCGCGAAGCTGCATGAGGATCTGCTTCATGAAGGGCTCGGGAACACCCACCCTTCGCGATAGGTCCTGCGCATTCAGACGCTCCCCCTCTGCGATGGCCAGGGCGAGAACGGCTCGGGTCGCATAGTCTGTCTTGCGCGAGATCCACATTGTTGACCATTCTAGTCGACTTTGTTGGTGGGCCTCGCAACGGGAATGAAGTTGAAGCCTTGAATGTTGATAGTTCAACAACACCAGACGAAAGGGCTCATTCCATGGCAACTGATCGCATCGTCGATGGTCGGATCGTTCCCCATCCCGGTACGTGGCTCATCGACCCCATCCATAGTGATCTCAGGATCACCGCTCGCCATCTGATGGTGGCCAAAGTCCGAGGCACCTTCGAGGACCTCGATGCCACGATCGTTGTTGCAGACGACCCACGGCAGTCAACCGTGGAAATCGAGGCAAAAGCCGCATCGGTCACAACTGGCACCCGCGAGCGAGACGAGCATCTGCGCTCCGCGGACTTCCTCGACGCCGAGCAGCACCCTCTGATCATCTTCAAGTCGACGGCGCTCAGCCCGGCCGGAGACGACTGGAAGCTGACCGGTGACCTGACCATTCGCGGGGTGACGCGCCCAGTGCAATTCGATCTCAGCTTCGAGGGCACCACGACGGATCCCTACGGCAACACCAAAGCTGGCTTCAGCGCGGTCGGTGAGATCGAGCGCCGGGACTGGGACCTGACGTGGAACGTCCCACTCGAAAACGGCGGTGTGCTGGTATCGGAGAAGTTCAAGATCGAGTTCGACATCGAAGCTGCCCTCCAGGCTTGACGCCGTTCTCCGTACAAAGAAGAGCCCCGCCCCAGG
>JALDXP010000227.1:0-4284 GCA_032154885.1 Actinomycetota bacterium | reverse complement strand
AGAACATGGGCCAGTTCGAGCGGACCCTGATCATCGTCGACGAGGGCGCCTACGTTCACTATGTCGAGGGTTGCTCTGCGCCGGTCTACACCACTGACTCGCTTCATTCGGCCGTGGTCGAGATCGTGGTGAAGGAGGGTGCTCGCTGTCGCTACACCACGATCCAGAACTGGTCCAACAACGTGTTCAACCTGGTGACGAAGCGTGCGGCTGCCTACAGAAATGCCACCATGGAGTGGGTGGACGGCAACCTGGGGTCCCGTCTCACGATGAAGTACCCGGCAGTGTGGCTGATGGAGCCTGGCGCCCACGGCGAGGTCCTCTCCATCGCCTTCGCCGGCGAAGGACAGCACCAGGACGCCGGGGCCAAGATCATCCACGTCGCCCCCGACACCACTTCCACGATCGTCTCCAAGTCGATCTCGAAGGGCGGCGGGCGGGCCGGCTATCGGGGCCTGGTCCGGGTCGAGCCGGGCGCGGAGAACGCCAAGTCGTTCGTGCGCTGTGATGCCCTCATCCTCGACGAGGAGAGTCGTTCCGACACCTACCCGTACATGGAGATCGAGGAGAACGACGCCGAGATCGGCCATGAGGCCACTGTGTCCAAGGTCGGCGAGGAGCAGCTCTTCTACCTCATGTCCCGTGGGCTGACCGAGGATCAGGCGACTTCGATGATTGTGGCCGGGTTCATCGAGCCCATCGTCAAGGAGCTCCCGATGGAGTATGCGGTGGAGATGAACCGGCTCATCGAGTTGAATATGGCGGAGGCAGGGGCAATCGGCTGAGCCGGCGGGGTTCTGATTTCTAGGTCGTGGGTCTAGGTCTTGCCGCGTCGGGCATCCAATTTCTGGATCAAGTCATGGGATGCCAGCTCGATTTCCTTGTGGTCCCACTGGGTTGCCCGGAAACGGCATGCCATCAGGCCGCTGCGGTGGAGACGGTGCAGATCGCCGAACACGAAGGCATAGCGGGCCTTGGTCTCGTCCTGTGCACCGTCCGTCAACCCGAGATGCCACAGTGAATAGGTCTCCCAGTCGTTGCGCTCCAGGAAATCGTTCTCAGACGCCGCACTGGGCTGGACCTCCGACCATTCGCTGCGCACCACGTATCGACGCGCCTCGATCATCTCTTCCGCCTTGGCCACAGCGGCCTCGTTGACAAGGTACTTGGGCATGACTTCCGCCGGCACCTACCACTCCCACCTAGGCCACAAACCACGCGGCACCCCGTCAGACTTATCCTTGTGCGAACCGTGAGCCCGGAGCCAATCCATTAGTACCTACCTCGGGTTGGGCGCGGTCGTCCTGCTCATCCTGCTCACCGGGTTCTTCGTGGCTGCGGAGTTCGCCCTCGTCGCCGTGGACCGCAGCAATGTCGAGCGACGGGCGGAGGATGGGGACCGGTCGGCGCGGCGCATCCTCGCCTCCCTGCGAAACCTCTCCTTCGAGCTCTCCGGGGCACAGCTTGGCATAACGGTCACGTCCCTGATCCTCGGCGCTATCGCCGAGCCGACGGTGGCGACGTTGATCCAACCCGCGATCTCCTCGCTCCCGTTCGTCACCGAGACATCCGCTCCTGCCGTGTCGCTTGTGATCGCCTTCATCCTCGCCACAGGGGCCGCCATGGTTTTCGGTGAGCTGGTCCCCAAGAACCTGGCCATCGCCCGCCCCTACTTCAGCGGGGTTTGGTTCGCCATACCGCTGCAGGTGGTCAACAGGGTGCTCCGGCAGCTGATCCTCTTCCTCAACGAGTCGGCGAACTGGACGGTCCGAAAGCTGGGTATCGAGCCGAGAGAGGAGCTGGCTGGAGTTCGCTCGATGGAGGAGCTCGAGCTGATGATCCGATCATCCGGGGAGGAGGGCCGCCTCGACGACGATGAGATGGAACTGCTGACCAGGGCCATCACCTTCACGGAGAAAGTCGCGGCGGACGCAATGGTGCCCAGGGTCTCGGTGGTGGGGCTCAGCCGTCACGACTCGGTTGCCGAGCTGCGCAGGACCTCCGCTGCGACCGGTCACTCGCGCTTCCCGGTGTTCGATGAGGACCTCGACGACATCGTCGGCGTCGTCCATGTCAAGGACAGCTTCAACGTCCCGGAATCTCGGATTCCGCTCACCCCGGTCGGGGAGCTGGCCAATACCGCGCTCCAGGTCCCCGAAACAAGCACCCTCGAATACCTGCTCACCCAACTCCAGTCAGCAGGGCGGGGGATGGCGGTGGTCATCGACGAATACGGCGGGACCGCCGGCATCGTCACCATCGAAGACCTCCTCGAAGAGATATTCGGGGAGATCGAAGACGAATACGACGCTGAACCGGGCTCGGATTCGGAGAAGGAAGAGGTCGAGGTCCTATCGGGCCTCCTGCACCGCCATGAAGTGGAGGAGTTGATCGAGTTCGAGTGGCCAGAGGGGCGCTACGAGACCCTGGGGGGCTTCCTGGTCGCCGAGCTTGGGCGTTTCCCCCATGTCGGCGAAGTGATCCGGGTCCGGGACGCGTCTTTCGAGGTTCTGTCGATGGACGGGCACCGCGTCGACCAGGTGCGTGTCACGCGGTATAGCGATCGTGAAGGGGACGAAACGTGAACTGGCCGGCTCTTCTGTGGCTGGTCCTGCTCCTTCTCGCCAATGGGTTCTTCGTCGCCGCAGAGTTCGCCTACATCACGGCCCGGCGCAACGTGCTGGAGCAGATCCCGCGGAGGTCCGCCCAGATCGCCGTGGGCCTCAACAGGAACCTCACGCTGAGTCTGGCCGCGGCCCAGCTCGGCATCACGATGGCCTCACTATTGCTCGGCGCCGTGGCCGAGCCTGCGGTGGCCTCGATCTTCGAATTTGGGCTCGGGTTCCTTCCGGTCTCGGAGAACGTGATACACGGCATCTCCCTGGTCATTGCCCTTCTCATCGTGGTGTTCCTGCACATGGTCGTGGGCGAAATGGCGCCGAAGAACATCACCATCTCCGCACCAGAGCGAACCGCGGTGCTTCTCGCCATGCCGTTTCGTGGGTTCATCCTCCTCTTCCGGCCCCTTATCGCCCTGCTGAATGCCGGTGCCAATGGCGTACTACGTCTTTTCGGGGTGCGGCCGACGGACGCTCTGGACGTCGGTCACTCGGCGGAAGACCTGTCCGTGATAATCGGCACCGGCAGGAGGGAAGGGGTCATCGAGGACTTTGCCCACCGACTGCTCACCGGCGCCATCATCTTCGGGGATCTCGACGCCTCCGAGGTCATGGTTCCCAGGCCTGACATCGTGGCTGCGCCTTCCGAGACGCCCGTGTCCGGGATCCAGGAATTGATGAGGGTCACCGGTCATTCCCGCATCCCGATCTATCAGGGTGATCTCGACAATGTTGCGGGGTTGATCCACGTCAAAGACCTGATGACAGATGAGGTGGAGAGGGATGCGCCTCTGCCGCCCGAACGACTGAGGGAGCCTCTGGTCGTCCCTGAGACCGCTCCCCTTCGATCCGTGCTCGACGAGATGCGACATGCCCGATCCCATCTCGCCGTCGTGGTCGACGAGCACGGCAGCACAGCAGGCATCATCACCATGGAGGACATCGCCGAGGAACTGGTCGGCGAGATCGCCGATGAGCACGATCCACGACAGGAGCTCGTATCTGTCGAGCCCGACGGGCGGATTGTCGCCGCAGGCACGATGAGGCCCGACGAGTTGGTCAGGTTCGGTGTGAAGCTGCCTTCGGGTGATTACGAGACGATCGGTGGGCTCGTCATGGAACGTCTCGGGCGCTTGCCGCGCCGTGGCGACGTGATCGAGGACCAGGGCTGGAGGCTGCGTGTCCGCAGCACCGAGGGGCGGCGGGTGGGTGAGGTCGAGATAACCGCAACGGACGGAGAAGGGCCCTACGAAGGGAGTGGCTAGTTGGAGCGGCCGACTACGTAGCCGAGGAGCAGACCACCGACCGCAGCCCAAACAAGGGAGAATCCGTCTCCCACCGAGGCTATGGCCGGGGCTCCAGCGATCCTCATGATGGCCGACGCGGCGATGCCACCGATGATCCCGATGAGGATGGCACCGATGAGATTGGTGGCGTTGGCGACGAATCCGGCAATGAGCCCCGCCACACCGCCTACGGCGCCGCAGATGGCGAGCGCCTGCCAGGTGGATGCGTCTAGGAACACGGCGACTCACCCGCTTCTCGCAGAGCCGATGAAGCCGTGGAGCGTCTCAGGCTGAGACGACCTTCTCCTCGACGACGACCTTCATCGGGAACTGGACCGAGCGTCCTGCCATGCTGAATGGCTCGGTCAGCATCACCACGA
>JALDXP010000226.1:0-4318 GCA_032154885.1 Actinomycetota bacterium | reverse complement strand
GATAAGGCTTCTGGTCATACGAGGACCGGACCATGAACACCTCGCATTCGAGACCAAAGAGGGCGCAGGCGAAGGAGAGGGCTGAGCCCCACTGCCCTGCTCCGGTTTCGGTGGAGAGCTTCTTCACCCCTGCCTTGGCGTTGTAGTAGGCCTGGGCGACGGCCGTGTTGGGCTTGTGCGATCCTGCCGGGCTGACCCCTTCGTACTTGTAGTAGATGCGGGCTGGGCCATCGATGACCTTCTCCAGGTTGTGGGCGCGATACATCGGGGTCGGGCGCCACAGTCGGTATATCTCCCGGATCTCCTCGGGGATCTCGATGAATCGATCGCTGCTCACCTCCTGGAGGATCAGATCCATTGGGAACAACGGCGCCAGATCATCGGGGCCGACCGGCTCATGCGTCCCCGGGTGCAGGACCGGTGGCGGGGGCACCGGCAGATCTGGGACGACGTTGTACCAGTGAGTGGGAAGGTCGGTCTCCGACAGCGTGATCTTGGTAACCATGCGGGGAACCTACACAAGTCGATTCCTCCGGTAGTTTGGAGATCGGCTCCCAATCGGAGGTCTCAATGACCACTCACCGCCTGATCAATCGTCGCATGGCGATCGCCGAGATGGGGAAGGCCGGTCTAGCCATCATGGTGCTCGGGACCGCTGCGTGTACGGATGAGGGAGGCGGGACCACCACCATCCCGGCCGGGTCGACGACAGGGCCCACCACCACCGCAGCGCCTACGTCCACATCGACATCGGCCGCTTCGAGCACCAGCGCTGCCGCTTCCGGCACTACGAGCTCGACTATGACCGCGTATCAGCGGGTGAACCTCGATTTCGTCTCCGCCTACATCCTCTATCGAGGGAGCGAGGCCGTCCTGGTGGACACCGGGGTCGACGGGAGTGCCGACGCCATCGAGGCGAGCCTGGGCGAGGTCGGGCTGGACTGGGGTGTCGTCGGGCATGTGATCCTGACCCACAAGCATCCGGATCACGCCGGGAGTGTCGACGACGTGATGACTCGGGCCGTCGGTGCCACCCTCTACGCCGGCGCCGAGGAGATCCCTCAGATCACATCCGCCACCACCCCGCAGCCGGTTGGTGACGGCGACACTGTGTTCGGTCTCGAGATCATCGACAGCCCCGGCCACACCCCAGGACACATCTGTGTCCTCGATGCCGTCGCCGGGATCCTGGTGACAGGCGATGCCCTCAGCGGCGACGGCGGCGGGGTCGCCCCGCCTGACCCGTCGTTCAGCGAGGACATGACAGTGGCGATGGAGACGATCCTCAAACTCGGCGGCTTCACCTACGAAATCGCCCTCTTCGGCCACGGTGAGCCGCTCACCGAGGGCGCCTCCGCCGCAGTAGCCGCCCTGGCTGCCGGCTGAGCCGGGGCGGCCTACCCGCCCCCGCCTACGATCCGCCCAATGGATGAGCTCGGCGAGCTGGCCATTGGCCTGATAATCGTCGTCTCACTCTTTGGGATCGTCATCCCCATCATCCCCGGTCTGGTGATGGAGGTGATCGCGATCTTCCTCTGGGCCTTCGTGAAGGGTGGCGCCACCGCCTGGGCAGTCGCCATCGCCGCTCTGTTACTGGCCGGAATCGGGACCTTCATCAAGTACTCGATCCCCAAGCGAAAGCTGAACGAGGTCGGCATCCCCAACCGGACCTTGCTGATCGCAACCGCAGTCGCCATCGTCGGCCTTTTCGTGATCCCGCTGGTGGGGGCGCCAATTGGGTTCGTCCTGACGATCTACGTCTTCGAGCGGATCAGGGTGGGTTCAGAGCAGGCCTGGCCGGCCACCAAAACCAGCCTGGCCGCAGTCGCGACCTCGATCGGAATCGAGCTCGCCACCGGGCTGATCATCGCCGCCCTCTGGTTCGGAACCGTGCTGCTGGCCTAGCCGGCTCTCAGTCCTCTGTAGTTTCGGCTGCCTTCTCTGCGATCTCGTGAACGACGGCCTCGTTGGCCAGGGTGGTCACGTCGCCGAGCTGACGTTGTTCCGAGATGTCCTGGAGCAGGCGTCGCATGATCTTCCCGGACCGGGTCTTGGGAAGGTCGTCCGTGAAAACGATCGATTTGGGCTTGGCGATCGGCCCCAAGGTGTTGGCGACGTGGTCCCGCAGCTCCTGCAACAGCTCCTCGTTCCCCTCGACACCGGAACGGAGAGTCACGAAGGCAGCGATCGCCTGACCGGTGACCTCATCACGGCGACCAACCACAGCGGCCTCGGCAACGGACACGTGGGATACCAATGCCGATTCGACCTCAGTGGTTGAGATGTTGTGACCTGAGACCAGCATGATGTCGTCCACACGGCCCAGCAGCCAGAAGTAGCCGTCGAGATCGCGCTTGGCGCCGTCTCCAGGGAAGTAGAGGCCGGGGAACCTCGACCAGTACGTGTCGGCGTACCGCTGATCGTCTCCGTAGATGGTCCGAGCCATCGCCGGCCAGGGCTTGGTGATGACCAGATAGCCCCCGCCGCCCAGCGGGACCGACTCTCCAGCGTCGTCGACCACGTCGGCGAAAACGCCGGGGAAGGGGATCGTGGCAGACCCGGGCTTGGTAGCCACCACACCGGGGAGCGGGCTGATCATGGCCGCCCCTGTCTCTGTCTGCCACCAGGTGTCGACCACAGGACATCGGCCTCCACCAATCGTCTCCTGGTACCAGATCCAGGCCTCGGGGTTGATCGGCTCGCCGACAGTCCCGATCAGTCGCAGAGAGCTCAGATCGTGCTTGGTCACGTGCTCGTCGCCCCATTTCATGAACGTGCGGATCGCGGTCGGGGCGGTGTAGAAGATGGTGACCCCGTAATCCTCGATGATCTGCCAAAGCCGGTCGAGATCCGGGAAATTGGGGGCGCCCTCGTACATGACGCTGGTCGCGCGGTTGGAGAGCGGGCCATAGACGATGTAGCTGTGACCGGTGACCCACCCGATGTCGGCGCCGCACCAATAGACGTCTGTGTCGGGCTCGTGATCGAAGATGTAATGGTGGGTAGTGACTATCCCGGTCAGATAGCCGCCCTGGGTGTGCACGATCCCCTTCGGGCGCCCTGTCGTGCCCGAGGTGTAGAGGATGTACAGCGGGTCTTCTGCGCCCAGGATCGCCGGCTCACACTGGTCTGATTGGCCCTCGATCAGGTCGTCCCACCAGACATCGCGACCCTCGGTCATGTCGACTCCGTGGTCGGTCCGCTTCAGGACGACGACATGGCTGACGTCAGGAGTGCTGGCCAGGGCCACGTCGGCATTGGCCTTGAGCTGGACCACGTTTCCAGCACGCCAAGCGCCATCCTGGGTGATCACCACCCGGGCATCGGCATCGAGGATCCGGCTGGAGAGGGCGTCGGAGGAGAACCCGCCAAAGACAACCGAGTGGACCAGACCCAGACGGGCGCAGGCCAGCATGGCGATGGGGAGCTCGGGGACCATGCCCATGTAGATGGCGACCCGGTCGCCTTTTTGCACTCCGAGGCTGAGCAGCCCGTTGGCGAAACGGCACACTTCCGTGTGGAGGTCCCGGTAGGTCAGCGTCCGTTGGTCGCCGGGCTCACCGACCCAGTGATAGGCAACCTGGTCGCCGTGCTCGTCGAGATGACGATCGAGGCAGTTGAAGGAGATGTTGAGCTCGCCGTCGGCGAACCACTTGAAGAAGGGCGGGTTGGAGTCGTCCAGGATTTGAGTTGGCTCCTTGTGCCAGGTGATGCGCTGTAGGGCCTGGCGATGCCAGAAGTCGAGATAGTCCTCCGCCGCATCCTCATGGATCCCCGGCTTGGCTTTTGCCTTGGCCGCGAACTCGGGCGATGGCTCGAACTTGCGGTCTTCGGTGAGCAGGTTCTCCAGGGCCTGGGACATCGATTCTCACTCCTCCTCGTCGATCGCGGGGGCGGAAACTACCAGCGGACGGCGGGCGCGCCACCAGGTGAGGAGCCCGACGAGGGCGGCGGCGATCATGACGACGTCACCAGTCCGGGCGTAGATGGACGGTGTCCGACCGCCGACCGTCCCGTAGAGGATCTCCTGGGTACCCAGTCCGGTGGTTTCGCCGAATGCACCCGATGCATCGATGAACGTCGACTTCCCGGTCACCGCGGCGTGGACCACGTCGAGACCGAGCTCTGCAGCGCGCATCCGGGTCATTCCGATGAACTGGTCCGAGCCGGGCGTAGTCCCATAGGAGCCCTCGTTCGTAGCGACCACAATGACATTCGCTCCTGCCTCGGCGTGCTGGCGTGGATAGCGGGAGAACCCGCCCTCGAAAGAGATCACGGACCCGATCCGCAGCAGACCTGTATCGAACACCACCGGACC
>JALDXP010000225.1:0-4326 GCA_032154885.1 Actinomycetota bacterium | reverse complement strand
GGGATCCTCTGGAGGGACTGATCGAGGAACTGCTGCTCGGCTACCAGGTCCGAAAGGATGTCGCGCACGTCCCAATGGTAGCCGGAGGCCTGTTTTTAATCCCAGGCCAAACCTCGCACTACCAGGGTCTTTCTGCGTGCTCCTCAGTCATAGGCTCGGGCAAATGCGACGGTTTCGGGGCGACAACCAGGTCGTTGAGGGCGTCGATCATCATCCTGAGACGGCCGAAATGGCGCCGGTCGAACACGAACGCGATCCGGTGCAGGTGAAGGGCATCGCTGTCCTCCAACTCCGCCGCGCTGGGCTCGACCCTTTCGATCTTGCCTTCGACCACGATGTCTGCGAAGTCGTTGTTGAGCTTCTCGATCGTCTCGTTGGAGGGCTCCTCGTTGAGTCGCAGAACGAGTCTCCCACCCGAGTAGCGAGATGAGTGGTAGTTGCCGTAGAAATGCCACATGTGTTCGGCGGCCGCCTTGGCATCCGTGGTTCGAAAGAACAGCGCCAGGTCCGACTCGCTGATGAGGCCTCGGGCAAGCTGCTGCTCCTGGATGAACTCGATCATCGGCTCCCAGTAACCCGTCCCTTCCGCCTCGAGTAGGACCACCGGGTGTAGATCGCTCTTCCCGGTCTGGACCAGAGTGAGCAGCTCGAAGGTCTCATCGAGGGTGCCCCATCCACCAGGGAGCAGGATGAAGGCGTGTGCTTCCTTCACAAAACCGAGCTTGCGTGTGAAGAAGTACTTGAAGTTGACGGTTCGCTCGGGAGCGATGTGCTTCGGCACCTCATCCTCGAACGGAAGACGGATGTTCACGCCGTAGGCGTGGTCGATGCCGGCGCCGCGGCTGCCCGCCTCCATGATCCCTGGGCCCGCCCCGGTGATGATGCCCCACCCGCTGTTGGCCATGATCGAGGCGAATTCCTCGGTCAGGGCGTAGTTGGGGTCGCCCTCCTTGATCCGGGCCGACCCATAGATGGTCACTTTCGGCTCTTTGTGTCGGGCGAAGACGAGATTGGAGTACCGCATCTCCTTGAGCGCGGTGTTGATCAACTTCAGGTCCGCCCGTGAGGCGCCGTCCCTGCCCAGTTTGATCGCGGTCACGATCATCTCGTTGATGAGGTCGGGGTGCGAAGTGGTGGTGGCCGCCGACACGAGCTCGACGAGTCTGGCGTCTAGCTCAGGGTTGCCCAGGTCGTAAGGCATGGCACCGACGGTACTCAGATGGCGGATATGGGCGTCAGAACGGCTTGACGGTCGGGCCTTTTCGCACCACGGCGTTCCAAACCGTCTCGTAGTGGTCCCGGTCGAAGAGGTCGACATGTGGGAGCACGTATTCCTCCCATGCCTGGCGGAGGGGATCGGGGCGGTCGGAATGAACCACCAAACCGGTTGGGAGTCGATCGAGCACGGATCGCAGCGATAGCGGCGTCTCCACCCTGACCCCCGAGTCCTGGGCCTCGAATGAGGCGTTCACCTCGACCGCGAGACGGGCGATGGCCGTCACGTACTCCTCTTTCAAGTTTGGGTACCTGCGGGTGAGCATGGTCTCGACCTGTTCTCCGCCGGGGAAATTCTTCTCCCAGATGACCCATCGATCGGCGAATGCCTTGTTCAGAGTCTGGGTCCCTGCGTAGTCGCGAAGGTCGGTGGGGTTCATGGTCCCGAAGATCCGGACATCCGGGCGCAGGCGAACCGTTTCCCCTGTCGGCAGATCGAGGGACGAGTATCGATCGAGCAACCCGTGAAGGGCGAACAAGGTCTCTGCCCCGGCGGCATTGAGCTCGGAGAGGTTGAGCAGGGCGGGGCCGCGCAAAGCACGGGTGATATCCCCATCCTCCCAGCGGCTCTCCGTGCCTCCCTTCCCGTCGCCATGGAGCCGGGTCGATCCGATGAGAGTGACGTCGCGCACCTCACCGGTGAGGGGGATTCGAAAATAAGGGAGGCCCATGGCGGCGGCGAACTGCTCGATGTCGTGGTCTTTCCCCGTCCCCATGTGGCCCCGCACCGCCACATGAAGCGGCACGAGCCCTTCCGCTCCCGACACCCGGGCCTGCTCCAATTGGGCGAATCGGTAGAGCATTCCAAGATCGACGTAGTGAGGGTCTGGCTCGGGGACCTTACGATGCCTCAGCTCGGTGTCGGGCACGTCGTCGGGAATCTCGAATCGCTCGAGAGTGATGGCCGGCCCTTCGCCGGCAGGGTCTTCAAATGTGACTTTCTTAGGCAACAGCCGTCTCCTGGTATGTCTTGATCTCTGATGCCCTGAGCCACCATGTGTCCATCCCCCACAGGGCCAGACTCCGGCGCAGGGCGTTTCTGGTTCCGTTGATCATCGCTTGGGTCAGGTCCTCGGGTTGGGACACCACCTCGTGACGACGGTAAGCCTCGTCCACGGTGTGATCCCCGATCCCGATTCCGATCACGGTGGTGCCACTGGCCTCGACCGCGGCCACCGACTTGGCCAGCGCCTCGAGAGATCCACGGGTCATCCCGTCGGCGAGCACCATGAGCACCCGCACCTGGGCGCCGAGCCGTGCCATTCGCTCGGCGGCGTGGATGATGTTGAACTCGTCCACGTTGGCCGCCTTCTCGAACAGGGACACCGGTGGCGCCGTCTTTGGATCCCGGCGGGCCAGTGTGGCCGCTGATCTCGGCTCTGCCGCCGTGTAGAAGAGACCCGCCAGCGTGGGCTCGGCGTCTCGCCAGCGCCGCTCGAACGGCTTGACGATGTAGTGGTTCACCGTCGAGGTGAGACGGTCGGCAGCGGTGCCCTGAGTCCGTCGAAGACCGGCCGTGGCCGCCGACCTCTTCCGGCGATAGGTGTCCTCGGTGTCGTCGGGGCGTGCGGCGAAGCCTCGATTGAACAAAGCGACCTCGAAATCGATCTGCAGCTCGTCGCAAAGCCGGGCCATGGTCCACGCACCGAGCATGGCCGCCGGCATCGCCCACGAGCTGCCCGCCTTGCCCGGGCTGAGCATCGACGCCGAAGCATCGACGAGCAACGAAACGGCGTACGTCCGCCTGGTGCGAGCGGCCCTCCGCTCGTAGAGGCGCTGATACAGCCCGGCCCCGATGAAGAGAGCTGCGTGCGGGGAGACGTCACCCTGGTCGAAGCCCGAGCGCAGCCCACGCCTCTGGTTGGCGGCGAAGAGCGGGAACAGCTCCCCGGACACGCGACGCTGAGCGATGCCCCAGCGCTGCGCCATCCGGACCAATGACTCCGACCCCTCATTGGAGAAACGAGCAAACGAGGACGGGATCGGCCCCACGACCAGCTTTCCGCCCTGACCGGTCGGGAGGAAGATGTCAGGCGCCTGACTGACCCGGAGCAGCTGATCGGTCGACTCCTCGTCTGCGATGTCGGAGGCACCTTTCCGGTCGGACATCCCGGAGCGGGCCTCGCTCGATCGTCTGGTGTCCTGGTAGGAGTCGGCATCGGTGAGAATCGGCGAGGTCATGCGCACGGCATCCACCCCGTCCTTGGCCTTCTCGGCGTCGGCCTGAGCGGCGTGCTGTTGTTTGGCGTGCGTGTCGTTGGCCTGGACTTCGGTGATCAGGCCGTGGGCGCGTGCGATCGCCTCCAACTCCAGGGCGAGCTGCGCCACCTCCCATGGATCATCGGAATCGGCCGCCGTCTCGCAGTGATGGCTGGCGTCGTCGATCGCCGCAGTGGCGCGGGACTCGAACCGCTTCTCCAGGACGTCGCGCTCGATGTAGCCGCCGGTGAGGAGAAAGCAGCCGAGTACGAACTGGCTCAAAGCCCCCGAACGCGAGATTGCCTGGCCGAGGGACGACATGTACAGGTCGGCGAGAACTGATCGCGCTCCGGGGTATGCAGCGAGACCCTGTGCCTCTTGCCGGGCGTCTTCGAGGGAGAAGAAGAGGACTTCGGCCACCGGCTTGTTCGTCCGCTCGAGGGCGGTGAGCAGGTCGACCTTGGCGTCGGGGGCAAATTCACCCTCGATCGGCCAACCTTCGGGTATCTCCCTCGCCTCGTCGAGGTTGGTGGAGACGAGGTGCATGACCTCATGGAGGGCGGAGGCGATGGCCACCTCATCGGGGGTGACCGGGGCGTTGCGGTGGTATGCCGCCTGGAAGATCCGCGGATCGCAGACCACTTCGTCGGACGAGGCCGCCGCCTCGGAGCCGAGGCGAACCCGCAGATTCGGGTTGTTGGACAGGGTCCTGGCGAAGCGGGTGACGGCTGGGGCAACCCGCTGATAGCGGCTGACCACAGCCTCGATCGCCTGGTCCTCAGGCCCGATCAGGTCGGTCAGAAAGGTCTGGTCGCGTCCGCGCATAGCCAGTCATTGTCTCATGCATGTCAA
>JALDXP010000224.1:0-4340 GCA_032154885.1 Actinomycetota bacterium | reverse complement strand
CCAACGGGGACGGTATCGGCGATTTTCGCGGTCTGACCTCGAAACTCGATTATCTACGTGACCTGGGCGTGACCGCCCTCTGGCTGCTGCCCTTCTACCCATCCCCACTGCGCGATGACGGCTATGACATCGCCGACTACAAGTCGATCAATCCCTCCTATGGGACCATGGCCGATTTTCGCCTGTTCCTTCGTGAGGCACACAAGCGGGACCTCAAGGTCATAACCGAGCTGGTCATCAACCACACCTCGGACCAGCACCCATGGTTCCAGCGTGCCCGTAAGGCGTCGGCCGGCAGCCCCGAGCGCGACTTCTACGTCTGGTCCGACGATCCGGAGTTGTACAAGGACGCCCGCATCATCTTCCAGGACACCGAGACCTCGAACTGGACTTGGGACCCGGTGGCGAACGCCTATTACTGGCATCGCTTCTTCTCCCACCAGCCCGACCTCAATTTCGAGAACCCGGCGGTCCACGAGGCGGTGTTCGACGCCCTCGACTTCTGGCTGGCGGCGGGTGTGGACGGGCTCCGGCTCGACGCCGTTCCCTATCTGTTCGAACGGGAAGGGACCATGTGCGAGAACCTCCCGGAGACACATGTGTTCCTCAAGGAGATTCGGGCCCGGATGGACGCCAAGTACGACGATCGCATGCTCCTCGCCGAGGCCAACCAGTGGCCGGAGGAGGCAGCCGCCTATTTCGGGAACGGTGACGAGTGTCACATGTGCTTCCACTTCCCGCTGATGCCGAGGCTGTTCATGTCGCTCCGTATGGAGAACCGGTTCCCGATCATCGACATCGTCGAGCAGACCCCGCCGATTCCCGAGAACAGCGCTTGGGCCATCTTCCTCCGCAACCACGACGAGCTGACGTTGGAGATGGTCACCGACGAGGAGCGGGATTACATGTACCGGGTTTACGCCAACGACCCGCAGACCCGCATCAACGTCGGGATCAGACGCCGGCTCGCCCCGTTGCTGGGAAACAACCGCCGGGAGATGGAACTGATGAACGCTCTACTCCTGTCGCTGCCCGGAACCCCGGTCCTCTACTACGGCGACGAGATCGGGATGGGCGACAACGTCTATCTGGGCGACCGGAATGGGGTTCGCACACCAATGCAATGGTCAGGCGACCGAAACGCGGGGTTTTCCGAAGCCAACCCACAGCGTCTCTACTTCCCGGTGATCACCGACCCCGAATACCACTACGAGACAGTGAATGTGGAGGTGCAGCGGGACAACCCCAACTCGATGTGGTGGTGGGTCAAGCGCGCTCTGACTTTGCGCAAGGCGATGCCAGAGCTGTCCCGAGGCGGTCTCGAGTTCGTCCCCAACGAGAACCCGAAGGTCCTCACCTTCCTCCGATCGCTCGGCGAGCAGTCGGTCCTGGTCGTCGCCAATCTCTCACGTCACACCCAGCCCGTCGAACTCGACCTGACCGGGTTCGAGGGGGTGGAGCCAGTCGAGCTGTTCGGTCGGGCCCGCTTCCCGGCGATCGGCGTCCATCCTTACCTTCTCACCCTCGGCCCGCACGATTTTTTCTGGTTCGGCCTCGATCGGGCGGAAGCGCGGGTCGACGACGCGGCCGGACTGCCCCCGGTCATCATCCGGGGTGAGCTGGCCGGGATCTTCCGCGCCAGGGAACAGCTCGACCGGGTCCTGCTGGCCGCCATCGAGGGCAAACGATGGTTCCGGAGCAAGGCGCAGACGATCAGCGGGGGTCACATCGTCGACCGGGTCGACGTCCCCGGCACGAATTCGATGGTCGTATTCCTCCAAGTGGATTACGTGGAGCAAGATCCCGAGATCTATGCCTGGCCCATAGCGATTGCTTCCGGGTTCGAAGCGGTGAGGCGACTTCTCGAAGCCCCGGGCTCGGTGATCTCGGAGGTTCACTCGACGTCGGAGACCGGGGTGCTCTACGACGCCACTGCGGATCCTGCATTCGGGGCCGCCCTCGTCGATCTCGCCGCCAACAGACGCAAGCTGAAAGGGCGTGCCACGACTCTGGCCGCCCTTCCGATGACTGCGTCACGAAAACTGAAAGCGGCGATCGACGGCCAGCCGGCACGGCCAGGCAACACTGAGCAGTCCAACACGTCGATGATCTTCGGGGACCAGATAATCGTGAAGATGATGCGACGCGTCGACCCCGGGCCGAATCCCGAGCTGGAGGTGGGCCGTTTTCTCACCGAGCGAACGCGGTTCGAACATTCCGCACCGCTGCTGGGGGCCCTCGAGGTCTCGATGAACGGAAAGGCGGCAGTTTTCGCCGTCGTCCATCGGTACATTCCAAATCTCGGCGACGCCTTTTCACACAACGTGACGTCGCTCTCGCTGGCGTACGAGCAGGTCGCGGCCCATCGGGCTGAGCTGGGGCGGCCACCGGCACCGAGCCACCCCTTGGACATAGGGGACGAGGAGCTCGACGAGGTGCGTGGACTGGCCGGCGTTCTCCTTCACGAGGCGACGCTGCTCGGTCAGCGCACCGGCGAGATGCATCTCGCTCTCACCTCGATGCCGGACGACCCCGAGTTCGCCCCCCAACCACTCTCCACGCTCTACCAGCGATCCTTGTACCAGTCGACCCGGTCGTCGGTCAGGACCAGCTTCAACCTGCTGCGCCGGCGCCATTCGTTCTTGACCCCAGCCCAGGCCGAACTGGCAGACATGGTCCTCGAGCGCGAGCACCACTTGCTCGAGGGCTTGAAGTCCGTAACCACCGACAAGATCGATGCCGTGCGTCTTCGCATCCACGGCGACTATCACCTGGGTCAGGTTCTCTTCACAGGGAACGATTTCGTGGTCATCGACTTCGAAGGAGAGCCGCAACGCCCGCTGTCCGAGCGGAGGATCAAACGTCTCGGGTTGCGTGACGTGGCGGGGATGATCCGCTCATATCAGTACACCTCCCAGATGGCACTGAGGGAGGCGATGAAGGGAGGGGTCGAGGAGCCGGATCATGCCGCGCATCTCGCGGACTGGGCGGATGCGCTCGCCCGATGGCTGGCGGCGGCGTTCCTGCGCGGGTACTTGGGCACCGTCGAGGGCACCCCCATCGTGCCGGCCGATCGTCAGCATGTAAGGCGGCTTCTCGACACGCTGTTGCTGGACAAGGCCGCCTACGAGCTCGGCTACGAGTTGAACAACCGCCCCGACTGGGTCGACATCCCCCTGCGCGGGCTCCTCCTCGCCTCCACCGATCACGGGTGACCTTTCGCTTACCTGAGGTTGGTGAGCCCATATATGGGCGTCGGCCAACATAGAAAGGATCGATCGCGGTGATCGGTCTTTCTTCGTCGGAATTGGCCCACATATGGGCCTATGTACCTCAGGTAAGCCTTAGCCAGCCGAGGGATACCAGGTCTTGTCCTCGAGCCAGGCACCGAGCTTCTTCCAGGCGCGGCGGGCGTTACGCCAGAGCCAGATGGTGAGCGCGGTAGCGGCGATCACCAGGATGATGACCACGACGATGGTCGGGATCGGGTAGGTCACGGCGAGGGTGACCAGCCCGGCCACCCCGACATCCTCGGCAAGCGAGATTCCAATGTTGCTGACTGGCTCGGGGGAGGCATTGACCACTACCCGGGTCGAGGCTTTGGCGGCGTGCGCGTCGAGGGCCAGCGCCCCGGCGACCAGGGCCCCGACTGCGGCGCCGATGCTGGCCGAATCACCGGCGACCACGGCTCCGATGGCGGCTGCCCCGAGTGGCCTGATCACGGTGTGGATTGCATCCCACACATTGTCCAGGTACGGGACCTTGTCGGCGAAGAACTCGACTACAAAGAGGACGCCGGCCACGATCATGACATCGAGGCGGGTCAGCACCTCCGGGATGTCGGTCCAACCGAGACGGCCGGCCATACCCAGCATCAGGGTCACCAGATAGAGGTTGATGCCCGAAGCCCAGCCCGACCCGGCGAGCAGCCCTGCTGCTTCCATGCGATGAATCTACCGCCACCCGAGATATCCCACCCGCACCACAGGACTAGGTTCGGGTGTCTTCCTACTAGTGAGGTAGGCAATGCAGGAGAACATGGACGTCGTCCTGTCCATCCACCTCGTCGAGGATGACATCGAGACTGTGGCGGTGGCCGAGCTGGATCTGCGTGAGGACCACTTCGAGGCGAGTGGTCGTGCCCGTCGCAACCCGGTCGACCCGGCTCGACCGGTCATCGGTGAGGAGCTGGCAGTCGCCAGGGCGCTGGCGATGCTGGAAGCGCAGATCAATGACTCGGTGCAGGACAAGATCGACCGCTTCCTGGTTCACACCGACTGACCGGCGACGAAGGCGTCGCTGGACGAGCAAAGGGGGCGGACCGCTGTCCGCCCCCCGGC
>JALDXP010000223.1:0-4348 GCA_032154885.1 Actinomycetota bacterium | reverse complement strand
ACGGTGCGCCCAGATGGATGGTCGTCCTCGACAGAATCCGGCTTACAGGCGGACTCACCACGCCGAACCCCCTTACCAGGGGGTTCGGCCTGCTCGCATGGCCTGCGGAACGCGCGTGGTGGGCGGCATGGGCTCCCCACGAAAGGCGGGGGCTCGGTTGGCTTCTACGAGGGAATCGCCGCGACCGCGCTGACTTCGATCAGCGCACCAGGCACGCCAAGCCCGGCGACCTGCGCCCCTACGACTGGCGGCGTCGCTCCCGCCAACTCGGCGGCGGCGACTGGATAGGCCACATCGAGGTCGACGCCATCGACGAACAGGACCGTCATCATCACCAGTTCCTGGACGCTTGCGCCCGCCGCGGCCAGCGCGGTGTGCAGGTTCTTCATCACCTGTTGGGTCTGGGCGGCGACGTCGTCGTCACCGACGAGATTCCCATCGCCGTCGATGGCGTTCTGGCCACCGATGTAGACGGTCGTAGCGCCCGGCGGCACGACTGCGACGTGCGTGAAGGCGGGGGATTGCACAAGTCCTTCCGGACGGAGCAGTGACGTCTGAGCCATGGACTCCACCTCCTTGTCCCGACCGACCGGCCGGTCGACGAAGGCTCGATGCTACGCGTCGGCGCCTGACGCACCACGCGTTGGTCGGGCGATAGGACCAGGAAGATGCTGGGACATGTCGCTCCGTCAGCCAGAATCGCGAGATGCCCGATCGCTGGTCTCTCGAGTCTGAAGCGCTCCTCGAACGGCCGTCGCCAGCCGTGCTGACGACGTATCGCATGGACGGAACTGCGTCCGTATCTCCGGTGTGGTTCAGACTCCATGGACAGGATCTCGAGATTGTGATTGCCGAAAGCGACCCGAAACTTCGGCACTTAGAGCGCGTGCCCAGGTGTTCATTCATGGTCTTCGAGACGGAGCCGCCGTTTCGAGGTCTGACGGTCGAGGGGAGTCCGCGCCTCGAACCGGACTCAGGCAACAGAGCTCGGCTCGCCATCGCCAGCCGATATCTTGGCGCAGAGGTGGCACGGCGATTTGTCGAGCAGCGGCAGACTCCCGGGCTCGTCTTGCGGATTAGGGCGACGAAGGTCAAGGAGTGGGACCTTTCGGGGATCCTCCCGCAGGAATGATCCCGCGGTGATCGTCACCTCAAGGACGGCCCGGATCGCAGAAGGTGCCCAAATCCAGCGGGTTCTGGGCACCCCGGCATAGCCTGAATCTCGTCTGAAACCTTCCCGGCCGCTCGCGGGTCGAACCACCGCAACCAAGAGGAGGAATGCTCGTATGGTCGTCAACAAGTACCTGGCCGAGTTCCTGGGGACCTTTGTCCTGGTTTTCTTCGGGTCTATGGGGATCCTCGCCGTCGGTGGTGCCGTTGGAGCGGCCGAGATCGTTGCGATCTCATTTGCCTTCGGGCTTGCTCTTCTTGCCGGCATCTGGGCCGTCGCGCATATCTCCGGAGCTCACTTCAACCCCGCTGTGACCCTGGCGATGCTGCTGGACGGCCGAACCTCGTTCGGTGACGCTATCGGGTATTGGGTCGGGCAGTTCGCCGGTGCCACAGTTGCCTCGCTGGTCGTGATGGCCGCAACCAGCCGGGAAGACGTCGCCGGCACGGTGACCGGCTACGAGACGCTCTCCACCGGGATCATCATGGAGATCATCCTGACCCTCGTGTTCGTCTGGGTGATCATGGCCGTCACCAGGACTGGTGGGAACCATGCACCTGCAGGGATCGCCCTGACCCTGGTCGCTGTCCACCTCGCCGGCATCCCGTTCTCTGGGGCGTCGGTGAACCCTGCTCGATCCTTCGGGCCGGCGGTGGTCTCAGGTGATTTCGACCAACTCTGGGTGTACATCGTGTTCCCGCTGGTCGGCGCTCTCGCCTCGTTCGCCTTCTATCGCCTGTTCCCAGCGGTGGAAGGCAGGACGGCCGAGGCAACGGACACAGTCGAGGCGACCGAAGTCTGACCTCAGGAGAAGAGCGGGTCGTCTCCCAGATCTTCGAGGCCCATCACCCAGCCGGCGGGCAGCGACCAGTGCCTGGCGCCCTTGATCATCGAGTCGAGGTGACCCTGCTCGGGACGGTGTTCGCCGTTGGGTGAGGCCTTGGCAACGAAGGTGAGGCAGTCGTGCTTGTTTCCCTCGCGATCGACCGCCTTGACGTCCCAGTCGGCGACACGCCCTTCACCCTCCTCGGCATCGGTGAGGGCACCGACCTCGCTGTCGGGGACATCGAAGATCCCACCCCAGACGGTATGGCCGGACTCAGCTACGAGTGAAGGCAGGCCCTCGGCTTCCTCGGAGTCGACAAAGACCAGCCGTGTCTCGGGGAAATGAGCCGTGAACAAGAACCTTGCACCCGGCGATACGGCGGCGATCCTGTCAGGGTCGAGGAAGGATGCGTAAGCGAAGTACAGCGTCGATTTCACGGGTAGCCGAGTGTAACGAGCGAATGACGGCCGCCGGTGCAAGGCTGGACAGCCAGCAGGCGCTCGATACATCGATAGGTGGGAGATGAGTCTGAAGAAGGCGGCCAGATCACCGTATTGGCGTGACGAGTTGCTCGAACTGGAGCAACGTCTCCTCGACCCGACTGTGCGCGGGTCTCCCCAAGCCGTCATACCGCTCCTGCATCCCGAATTCCTGGAGTTCGGGAGTAGTGGCCGGGTCTACACCAAAGAGATGATGGTGCAGATGATGGTTCAGGAGACACCAGGGGTGGTGAAGATCCGCGACTTCGATGTCCGGGAGATCACGCCCGAGGTTGCCCTGGTGACCTATCGGACCGTCGGGGGCGAGGGCAAGGAGACGCGCCGGAGCTCGATATGGCTGCGTCGGGAGTCGGGGTGGCAGATCGTGTTCCACCAGGGAACCAGAGTCCACAACCGGCTCTATGACGGCTAGCTGCCATAACCCCAAAGGTGGTCATAGGCTCGTTCGCCCTTGAGGCGTTTCGAGCTGTTCCTCATCTTTGGCGAGGCGTTCGCCGTCGCCTGGTCGGCCGTGTTCGGCGTTCGCACCAGAAGGGGCATCGTCGCCGGTCTCTTGCTTGTGCTCTTCATCATCCACTGGCAGGTGGAGGGGCTCCGTTGGCAGATGATCCCGGTCTACGGGGCTGCAGTGGGCCTGGCCATCGGCGACATCCTCGCGGTCGAGAGGCGGCTCGACTGGACCCGACGCATCGCCCGGGGCATATTCGGGCTGGCCGGGTTAGCACTGGGCGCGATCCTCCCTCTCATCTTGCCCGTCCCCGAGTTGCCCGCACCCACCGGGCCGGAGCCCATCGGAACCATCTCTTTAGAGCTCGTGGATTCGGAACGTGAGGAGATCTATGGGCCGTCACCGGGACCCGGCAGACGTCTGATGGCACAAGTCTGGTACCCGGCGCTGGATCAAGGGGAGGTGGACCCGCTCATCTGGAGCGAGGACTGGGACATCGTCGCGCCCGGGGTATCTGCCTTGATGGGCTTCCCCGGCTGGTTCCTGAGTCACACCCGGTACAGCCTCTCCCACGCCGGCGCCTCGATTCCCATCGCCCCGGGCACCTTCCCGGTGATCGTCTACAGCCACGGATGGACCGGTTTCCGGACCAACGCGGTCCATCAGATCGAGAGTCTGGTCAGCAATGGTTTCATCGTGGTTGCCATCGACCACACCTACGGTGCGGTGACCACACGTTTTCCCGATGACGTGGTCGTCGACTACGACCCCGAGGCCTTGCCCGACCCGGCCGAGGTGGGGGAGGAGGCCTACCTCGAGGCCACAGAGGCCTTGCTCGATGTCTTCTCCCAGGACATCGTGAGCGTGATCAATGCGCTGGAGGCGGGGCCCAACGGGCCATTTGGCGCTATTGCTGAAAGCGTGGACCTGACCAGGCTCGGCGTCTACGGCAACGAAACGGGCGGAGGCGCGGCCGTGCAATTTTGCTTGGAGGACGAGCGATGCGATGCGGTGCTCGGCCTCGATCCATGGGTCGAGCCGATTCCCGATCGGGTTCTCGCCATCTCCGCGGTCCGGCCCGCACTCTTCATGAGATCGGATGACTGGAGGGGCACCGAGAACGACGCCATTCTGCGAGGGATCGCCGAGCGCTCGACGTCCACGAGCTATTGGATCGGGGTGGAGGGAACCGCTGAGACGGACTTCGTCGGGATGCCATTTCTGTCTCCTCTCGGAGCGAGGTTCGGATGGAAGGGACCGATCCCGGCCGGCCGGATCGTCCCGATCATCGACCGCTACCTGGTCGGATTCTTCGACGTCTACCTTCTCGGCACAGGCTCCGCCGCCCTCGACACCTCCGCCTTCGAGGAGGTCAGCCTGGAGGTCGTCCTTCCCGACTAGGC
>JALDXP010000222.1:0-4358 GCA_032154885.1 Actinomycetota bacterium | reverse complement strand
GATGCGCATCGCCGGTCTCAGGTCGATCAGGTCCTGGGTCTCTTCGCAGGGATGAAGACCGTATGTGCCCAGCCCGACCCGGACGAGGGAACGCCGGGCGTCAGGAAAGAGGACCGCACCTGCCGTGTTGGCCAGGTGGACCATCGGCACGTCATAGTCACTCAACAGCTCATCGAATCTCTCGATCTGTCGCGTGGTGTATTCGGGGTCCTCGTCGGCGACCGGGAAATGGGTCCACAGCGCGCCAACTTCGAGGGGCGGACTGGCCGCGATGGCGGCCATCAGGCCGTCGAGCTGAGCCGGGCCAATGCCCACACGGTGCATCCCGGTGTCGATCTTGACGTGGAGGTCGAATCCAACCCCGGTCTCGCCCAGAGCCTCGACGAACGCCTGCGAATAGACCGTCGGGGTCAGACCCCATTTGGCGACCTCGATCGCATCGCTGGGGTCAGGTTCGGACAGGACCAAGATCGGCGCCTCGATCTCGGCCTCACGGAGCCGAATCCCCTCCTCGAGAAGGGCCACCGCCAACCAGTGGGCGCCCGCATCGATCGCGACTTCGGCCACCGGGGCATCGCCATGGCCGTAGGCGTCGGCCTTGACCACCACACACAACTCGCTGGGGGCGACCAGCTCTCGGAAGGCTGCGACGTTGTGACCGATGGCGCCCAGATCGATCTCGGCATACGTCGGCCTCACCAGGCAAACCGGCCCACGTGCCGGGCCAGGGCATCGGCAGTGACAGTGGCCGATGTGGCGAGATCGGCCCCGGCCACCCCGTGCCAGTAGGCGGCAGACACGGCCGCGGATCGAGAATCGAGACCACGAGCCCAGAGGGCTCCGATCATCCCGGACAGGACATCACCAGTGCCGATCGTGGCCAGTTCCGGGCCACCGGTTCGCACGAGGATTGGCTCTGACCCGTCGCTGATGATTGTCGGGTTCCCTTTCAACAAGATGACCACGCCCTTTCGGTGGGCATAAGCGCGTACCGAGAAGGCCCCACCCCCGACCCCTGCCAACCGTTGGAACTCAGCGGCGTGCGGCGTCACGACTACTTCGGTGGGCCCTTCGACGGCGGCATCGAGCATCGAGGCATCAATGCCACCAGCGTCGAGGAGCACGCGAGAAGCCTTACCCAGGATCGGAATCACCGCATCCCGATCGTTCTCGTCCAGCCCGGGACCGACGATGACGACATCGAATCGGTCGAGCCGTTCCTCCGCCTCCTCGAACGACATCGTGAGGAGCTCGGGAGCAGCAGCGGTGACGAGATCCGCACGTGGTGATGCCACTGCAACCGAGCCCGCGCCGAAATGGAGCGCCGACCTGGCGGCGAGAACACCGGCACCAACCATCCCGGTGGACCCCCCTGCCACGAGGACGGCCCCGGCGGACCACTTGTGTGTTTTGCGCGTGCGAGGCGGGCGCGGAGCATCGGCCTCCTCGGCCAGCCACATCGCGGCCTCCCCCCCTTCGATGCCGATATCGGCCACCGTCACCCGCCCGCAGTAGTCGGGTCCCTGTCCCCGGACATGGCCCGTCTTCAAGGCCCCGAATGTGACCGTCTCGATTGCCCGAAATGCCCGGTCGTCGACATCGCCCGTGCTCGGGTCGAGCCCGGTCGGGTAGTCGACTGCCAGGACCGGGGCGGTGGTGGACATCCATGCCACTACCTCAGGCGGCAGTCCGCTCCGGGACCCACCGCCGAAGAGCGCATCGATGACGAGGTCCGCATCGGTAACGGCAGCCAGATCTCGAATTCGCACGCCACGGTCCCGTGCCGCGGTCGCCGCACGGCTTGCCTCGGGAGCACGGGCTGCGGTCAGGGCATGCACTTCGACTGCTGTCCCGCGATTCCTCAGATACCGGGCGGCGACGTAACCGTCCCCGCCGTTGTTACCCGGGCCTGCCAGCACCACTACCCGCTTGCCGTACCCGGCGCCGAGACGAGCAGCGGCCAGCGCGACGGCGAATCCGGCCCGGTCCATTGCCTGATCCATGTCTCCGGTATAGGCCTGGTCCACCCTCCGGTACTCCTCGGCGGTGAGGATCGGCTTCATGGTCGCCGAGGCTACATCCGCCTAGACGATGCCCCTCGCCGCCCACGCCTTGCCGGTCACCACGAACGGAGCCGGCGGCAGGTATCTGCGGCAGAGCTCGCGGAGTCGCGCCCTCGCGGTCAGGTCGAGCGTGGCGGCAAAATCCCCGGCTGGGCCCACCCCAAGGGTGAAGGGCTCCCACCACTCGTCGAACGAGGGATGCTGTAGAGAAACAGTGAGCGAAGACTCTTCGACTTGCTGGAGCCCCGCCTCACTGAATATCTCACCCAAGTCACCCCGGCGGACCCCGGGGAGATGTGACTCATCGTCCACACCGGGATCGATCTCGCGTGCCGCCTTCCAGAACGACCGGAGAGGGCCCTGGCCCCCACCGTGGTCCCACACGCATGCGACTACCACCCCTCCACCACGCGTCACCCGGGCCATCTCGGCCAGTCCCGCCGCCGGGTCCGGCATGAAATGAACGACCAGTTGAGCCAGGGTGACATCGAACTCGTCGTTGTCGAAGGGCAGATCGTCAGCCGACGAGGTCCGGGCATCGACCCCGGGGTAACGCTCGCTGACCGCGCCGATGAATGGCTCGGAGGGGTCTACGGCGGCCACCAACTCGGCTCCGAGCCGATTTACCAGCTCCTCGGTGAGGGCGCCGGGGCCACAACCGACATCGAGCGCCCGCTGTCCGGGCTCGACCCCGGCCAGGTTTGCCAGCTGCGGGCTGAGTAAGGCCGAGTACCGGCCCATGAACCGGTCGTACGCGACGGGACCTGTGAAGCTCATCAGTCGTGGTCCCCCACTGCGATCGCCATCACCAGGGCGCTGGTATCGGTGTGGGTGATGGTGACCATGACCTCGGTGACGCCGAGCATCTCAGCCCGACGCATCGCATTTCCGGACATCCGGACGGTGGGCTTGCCGCCGCCGGTGATCTCGATGTCCGTCCATCGGATACGGCGCCATCCGGTCCCCATCGACTTCATCACGGCCTCCTTGCCGGCAAACCGGGCTGCGAACCGCCGAGCCGGGTTGGCGAAGCGAAATGCGTACTCTCTCTCGTGTTCGGTGAAGCATCGTTCGGCGAACCGGGGGTACTTGCCCAGGACGCGCTCGACCCTATCCACATCGGCTAGGTCGACCCCGAGGCCGATGATTCGCATCTCAGGCCTGGCCGAACACTGACCTGATCTCGGTCACGACCCGGTCCCGCTGCGATTCCGTCAGGGATGAGCCGCTGGGTATGCACAAGCCATGCTCGAAGAGCCTTTGCGAGACGGCGCCCCCATATACCTCGCAATCGGCGAAGACCGGCTGGAGGTGCATCGGCTTCCACACCGGCCTTGCCTCGATGTCGAGCGATTCGAGATGGAGTCGTATCGCCTCTCGATCGACCCCGGCGAGCGCCGGATCGATGGTGAAGGTCGTGAGCCAGAACGTGGACCGGTTGCCGGACGCCTCCGGCATGAACTCGACTCCAGCAAGGTCGCCAAGGGCCTCCCTGTAGAAGTTGTTGTGCGCCCGTCTGATGTCGACCCGTCGCTTCAGATCGGAGAGCTGGGACCGCCCCAGGGCAGCGAGAAGGTTGGAAAGTCGGTAGTTGTAGCCGATGCTCGAGTGCTGGTAGTGAGGCGCCGGGTCCCGTGCCTGGGTCGACAGCCAGCGGGCCTTGTCCGCCCATTCCGCGTCGTCGGTGACCATCGCCCCACCCCCGCTGGTGGTGATGATCTTGTTGCCGTTGAACGAAAGGGCGGCCATCGCCCCGAAGCTGCCAACGGGCTCCCCATGGTGGGTGGCGCCGAGCGCCTCGGCTGCGTCGGAGACCAGTGGCACCCCGTGCCTTGCCAGAAGGGGCACGATGGCGGAGTAGTCGGCGGACTGCCCGTAGATGTCGACCGGGATGCAAACCGCGTAGTCGCCTGACTCGAGGGCCTCGGCTAGTAAAACCGGATCCATGTTCCAGCTCTCCGGGGTGCTGTCGATGAGGACGGGCCTGGCCCCGACGTAACGGATCGCGTTGAGGGTGGCGGAGAAGGTGAGGCTGGAGACGAGCACCCGATCACCTTCGCCAACCCCAAGCAGGAGCATGGCGAGATGAAGGGCGGCCGTGCCGCTGGAAAGGGCCACTCCGTGGGACCGGTTGGTAACCGAGGCCAACTCGGCCTCGAAGGCGTCGACCTCGGGCCCGAGCGGGGCGATCCAACCCCCTTCGAAGGCCCGGTTGAGGGCGGCCTGGTCGGTCAGTCCGGTATCGGGCGGGGATAGATAGATGCGGCTCATCGAATGCCGGTGAGGCTAACGGGG
>JALDXP010000221.1:0-4388 GCA_032154885.1 Actinomycetota bacterium | reverse complement strand
AAGAACGCCGTGCTCAAGGAGATGGTCTCTGCGCTCCTCGCTCCGGGCCGGCATCGTCTCACCAATGTCCCCTCGATCCTCGACGTCGGGTTGATGTGTGAGGTCCTGGAGCACACCGGATGCAAGGTGGAGCAGGGCGATCACGAGCTGTGGGTTGTCGTCCCTGACCAGCTCCTACCCGAGGCGCCGATCGAGCTGGTGCGGCAGATGCGGGCCTCGATCGTCGTGCTCGGTCCCCTCCTCGCCCGGTGTGGGGAGGCGCGGGTTGCCCTGCCCGGTGGTGACGACCTCGGGGCCCGTCCCATCGACATGCATCTCAATGGCCTGGAGGCGATGGGTGTCGACTTCGAGCTGGTCCATGGAGAATTGGTCGGCCGGGTCGACGGGCGTCTCAAAGGCACGGAGGTCGAGCTGCCCTTTCCGTCGGTGGGCGCCACGGAGAACCTCTTGTTCGCCGGTGTGCTCGCCGAAGGAGACACGGTCATAGTCAATGCCGCCCGCGAGCCTGAGATCGAAGACCTGATCACTCAGTTGACCGAGATGGGGGCCAGGATCACCGGCGGCGGAACTTCCCTCGTGACGATTCATGGGGTGGACCATCTGTCGCCGGCCGAGCACCACGTCGTACCCGATCGCCTCGAGACGGGGACCTACGCCGCAGCCGCGGCAATCACAGGCGGCGATGTCACGGTGACCGGCTGCCTGCCGGAGCACTTGCGAATGGAGCTGAAGAAACTCGAGGAGTCGGGTTGTGAGGTCGAGCAAGGTAACGGCTGGCTTCGGGTCAGAGGACCAGAGAGACCGACCCCGGTGGACTTCGCCACCCTTCCGTTCCCCGGATTTCACACCGACATGCACCCTCAGATGGTCGCCCTGCTATCGGTCGCGACCGGCACCTCTGTCATCACCGAGAATCTGTACGACTCCCGGTTCCGATATGTCGGTGAGCTGGCACGGATGGGCGCCGACATCACAACCGAGGCACAACACGCCATCATCCGGGGCGTCGAGCGGCTCTCGGGGTGCCCGGTACTGGCTCCAGACATCCGCGCCGGGGCGGCCCTCGTGCTCGCCGGTCTGCGGGCGGAGGGCACCACGGAGGTCGGCGAGGCGAGCCACATCGACAGGGGCTACGAGGAGTTCCCGGAGCGGCTCCGATCGCTGGGAGCGAGAATCGAGAGAGCGTGATCGCTCGCCGGGCGCTTGCAGTCCTTGCGTTCGTCCTCCTCATGGCGCCGCCGGCGATGGCTGCCCGACCTCAGGGCACAGTGGTCGAAGTCTCAGTGCCGGACAACGCATACCTGGAGATGGGTGATCGGCGCTACCGGGGGCCTTTCAGGGTCACGGCAGAATCCGATGGTGTGGCTGTGGTCGAGATGGCGTCGCTCGATGCCTACCTGGAGGGGATCAGAGAGGTTCCCTTCAGCTGGCACGAGGATGCCCTGGCAGCCCAGGTCGTCGCCGCCCGCACGTATCTCGCTTGGACTCTCCTGGGGGGGCGGTCCGAGACCGGCAGCCGCATCGGTTACGACATCTGCGCGACGGCGGCGTGTCAGGTGTATGCCGGAGTGGACGCCGTCCTCGGCGAGGACGGCGATCGCTGGCGCGAGGCGGTGAGGCGGACCACCGGTGAGATCCTGGTGCACGAAGGAGAGCCAGCCCGCGCCTTCTACTCGTCGACCACGGGTCTCCGCACCAGGAACATCGAGGACATCTGGCCCGGTTCAGATCCTGCGCCGTACCTGGTCGGTGTCCCATCGCCAGGAGAGGACAGCCCGTTCGTCAGTTGGTCGTGGGAGCTCCCTGGTTTCCAGATGGAACAACTGCTCAGGGAGGCGGACGTGGCCGATGGTGATGTCCATTCGGTGGCAACCAGGACCACCGAGGATGGCCAGGGTCCGTGGATGATCGACATCGTCTCCGACTCGGGCACAGTCTCCATGGATACCTGGGCGCTTCGATCCCAAATCAACGAAGCCGCGGCGATCCTGCCCGGCCTCCTGCCTGCGAAGCGACCGGACGGGGTGGACTATCCGACCACCATCCTCAGTCCGGAGTTCTCCATCCGCTCTGAAGTGCGCGCCGGCCGGGTTGGTGGCGAGGCCCTGGCCATCGCCATTCCCTACTACGTCGTCGAGGGGGCCGGCTGGGGGCATCTCATCGGCATGTCCCAATACGGTGCACAGGCCATGGCCGAGGCCGGTTCGGCGTATCCCGACATCCTGGCCCACTATTACGGAGGGCTCACCCCGGTTCCCGGTGACCAGTTCCTCCCCGAGCAACTGGCAGTTGGCCTGGTGGTCGGCGAGCGGTCGGTGCACATCTCGTCGGATCTGCCGCTCCAGGTGACCGTCGATGGGGCAGACATTGCACCCGCCCCTGCAGGCGCCTGGACCTTCCTGTGGGTCGACGGAGCCTTGCAGGTCATCCAACCGGTGCGCCAGGTGCCTTGGAGCGGGCCCGACGAGTTCTGAGCCTGGCGTGAGCGGTAGAATCCGGAACAAATCCCTACCAGGCAAGGGTTCTTCAAGGCGATGTCAGAGACAACACCCGTGACCATCTCGAGCAGTGTCAAGGTCGACGACGGCCCGATCGACGTCGAAAAGCTGCGGGAGACCCTCGAGTACATAAGACCTGCCGTCCAGGCGGACGGAGGTGACCTCGTCCTGCTCGGAACCGATGGGGGCAGGGTCGACATCCAGATGGTCGGCGCCTGTGGTGGTTGCCCGCTATCGATGATGACCCTGAAAGCCGGCATCGAGCGAATCCTGGTGGACCGCGTCCCGGGAGTCGTCGAGGTTCATGCCAGCGCCGATGCGCCCGGCCTCGACGAGCTCGAAAGCCCCAACGGCATCACCCTTCCCGCCCTGTAACCCATTTTGGCGCGCCGATCCCGTCCTACAGACCGGGTTGGGCGCGCCAAAACGAGAAGGACCCGCCCTTAATCTGTCGCCCGATGAGCGACAGCGATCTGGCCGGGCGCGTCCGGGATGGTGATCGACGAAGCCTGGCTCGGCTCATCACCGCGATCGAGATCGGGGATCCCATCGGTGAGGCCGTTGTCGCCTCACTCATCGACTCATCGGATGCGCCTGCCCGAAGGGTGGGGATCACCGGCCCACCCGGGGCCGGGAAGTCGACCCTGGTCAATGCGATCGTCGCCGACCTGAGGTCGAAGGGAGACACCGTGGGGGTGCTTGCTGTCGACCCTTCCAGCCCGATCACCGGCGGGGCGCTGCTCGGTGACAGGATCCGAATGCAAGACCACACAGGAGACCCGGGCGTGTACGTCCGTTCCATGGCCTCCCGAGGGCACCTCGGTGGCCTCTCCATTGCCGCTGCTCCGGCCATCGCGGCCATGGCCCGGGCAGGTTTCGACATGGTTCTCGTCGAGACAGTGGGAGTCGGCCAGTCCGAGCTGGAGGTGATGGACCATGTCGACGTCGTCGTACTGGTTCTGGGGCCCGGATGGGGGGATCAGATTCAGGCCGACAAGGCCGGGATCGTCGAGATCGCCGATGTGTTCGTGGTGAACAAGGGAGACCGGCCGGGCGTGGATACCGTGCACCGCGCCCTCCTGGAGAGATTGGGCGGCTCAGATGCCCCGGTGCTGATCACCACGGCGACCTCAGGGAAGGGAGTGCCCGAGCTAGTGGACTTGATCCGCTGACTCAGACGTCATTGCTGACCGATTGCAGCGCGGCCTGGGCTGCCGCGAGCCTGGCCCCCTCGACACGGGGCGGGCTGCAAGACACGTAGTCGAGGCCGAGGGAGTGGACGAAGTAGATGGAATCGGGGTCGCCACCATGCTCGCCGCACAGCCCCACCACCAGATTCTCATTGGCTTCCCGCCCCTCCCTGGTGGCCACCCGGACCAGACGCCCGACGCCTGGCCGGTCGAGAGTCTGGAACGGGTCCGAGGTAAAGATGCCCTGCTCCAGGTAATCCCTGAGGAACAACCCCTCGGCATCGTCACGACTCAGGCCGTATGTCATCTGGGTCAGGTCGTTGGTACCGAATGAGAAGAAGTCGGCCACTAGGGCGATCTCGCCTGCCGTCAGGGCCGCCCGGGGCAGCTCGATCATGGTCCCGATGGGGATGTCCAGCTCCACGCCAGAATCCGCGGTGGCGGACGCGATCTCCTTCTCGATCATCTCCCGCATCCGGATCAGCTCCTCGGCCGCGGCGACGAGTGGGATCATGATCTCGAGGTGTGGTTGGCCTCCGACCTGGATGCGCCGGGTGAGGGCCGTGGTGGCGGCACGAGCTTGCATCCGGTAGAGGTCCTTGAGCATCAACCCGAGACGGACCCCGCGCAACCCGAGCATGGGATTGTCCTCCTCCCAGCGAGCGACCTGGTCAGACATCGCCTGCAAGTCGTCGATGGG
>JALDXP010000220.1:0-4453 GCA_032154885.1 Actinomycetota bacterium | reverse complement strand
GCTCGCTGACACCGCCGGGACGGTACCCGGGGGCGTAACGTGCCGCGGTCCATGAGCGCGTCGTCGTCGGTCTTCACCAGGAGCCTTCTGCCGCGTCCCACCGCCGTGTCGGCAAGCGGGGCTTGGATCACCGACGCCGACGGCAACAGGTATCTGGATGCTGCCGGCGGTGCCATCGCCTCGGTCATCGGCCATGGAGACCCCGCCGTCGCTGAGGCAATGGCGGCCCAGGCCAGTTCAGTCGATTGGGTGCACGCTTCGGCCTTCACCACCGATCCCGTCGAGCGATATGCCGAGGCTGTGGCCGGCCTGGTCCCGATGGATCGAGCGAGAGTCTTTCCCGTATCAGGCGGATCGGAGGCGATGGAGAGCGCGCTCAAGATGGCCCGGGCCTATCACCTAGCGAGTGGTGAGCCGGACAGATCTGTGATCATCGCCCGCCAGTCCTCATATCACGGAAATACGAGAGGGGCTCTCGACGTGTCGGGGCGGGAGCCCTTGCGCAGGCCGTATGAGCCGTGGCTCGGGCAGACGGTCCGTGTGCCGGCGGTCAGCGAATACCGCTGCCCCAATCCCACCCACCCCGCTGATTGCGCCCGGTTTCACGCCGACCGTCTCGAAGAGGCGATCGCGGCGTCTGGCCCGGGGCGAGCAGCGGTATTCGTGGCCGAGCCGATCGGAGGGGCCACCAGCGGAGCCGCAATGCCTCCCGATGGCTACTGGGAGGCAATCGGCGAGGTCTGCCGACGTCATGGCGTTCTGATCCTCGCCGACGAGGTCATGACAGGATTCGGGAGGACGGGTGAGTGGTTTGCCTCGGATCATTACGGGCTTCGCCCCGATCTCCTCATTGCAGCCAAGGGAGCATCCTCCGGATACTGGCCGCTAGGTCTGGCGATCGCCTCCGGTCCCATCCACGACGCTATCGAGGAGGGCGGGGGATTGGTCCACGGCTTCACCTGGTCGCATCATCCCGTCGGTGCCGCTGTCGGTCTGGCGGTGCTCGCCCGGATCACGGAGTTGCGCCTGCTCGATCGGGCCCGCACACAGGGTGAGAAACTTCTCGCCCTGCTCCGGTCGGCCCTGGAGGAGAATCGCCTGGTCGGCGATGTGCGGGGCATTGGGCTGCTCATCTGCATTGAATTGGTCGAGGATCGGGAGTCGAAGACGCCGTTCCCGCGGTCGGCCCGGATGACTGAGCAAGTTATGGAGCGCGCCATGGAGAGAGGGTTGATCCTGTACCCCTCAACCGGGAACGTCGACGGGTCGAACGGTGATTACCTGCTGATCGGCCCGCCACTCACCGTCATCGACGACGAGGTCGACCTCATCGTGGACCGGGTGACGCAAGCGATGGCGCTACCTGGATGAGCCTCGTTGCCGTCTGGTCGGACGGGTACCTGGCCCATGACGCCAAATGGCTGGTGTGGGCGGGGATGCGCCTCGACAGTGACGAGGAAGCCAATCGAGCCGAGATCCTGCGAAGCGAGCTGCAACGAGAGGGCGTCGAGATGCTCCCCGCCGACGAGCACGGTCGCGGGCCGATCGAAGCCATCCACGATTCGGGGATGATCGACTACCTGGAGCACGCTTACGAGGGTTGGATCGAAGCCGGGTATACAGACGAACCGGGATCGGATCGGGTCGTGCCCTACGCTTTCCCACATCCCGGCGCCTTTGGCGCCTACCCGTCCCGGGTCCCGAAGAGTAGGGCAGCCATGGCGGGCGTCTACTGCATGGACACCGCCACGACCATTGGGCCCGGCACTAACCGCGGAGCGCGCGCGGCGGTGGATGGTGCTCTGACTGCGGTGCGCATGGTCCGTGACGGTGCGCCCGCGGTCTATGCGCCGGTTCGACCTCCCGGCCATCATGCGGGCACTTCGTATTTCGGGGGGTCTTGCTACCTCAACAACGTGGCGATCGCAGCCCATTGGCTGAGCGACCAAGGAGCAACTTCGGTCGCGATAGTCGACATCGACGCCCACCACGGCAACGGGACCCAGGAGATTTTCTACGAGCGAAGCGACATCCATTACTTCTCGATTCACGTCGATCCCGGTGAGGGGTGGTTTCCCCACTGGTGTGGCTTCGCCGGGGAGATCGGTGCCGGTGCGGGAACAGGTGCAAATCTGAACGTCCCCCTTGCCCCGGGCACGGGCGACGCTGAGTACCTTGCCGCTCTCGAGCACGTCTGCACCAGGGTCGCCCAGCTCGAACCGGAGTTCCTGTTGATCTCCCTGGGGGTGGACTCCGGCGCAGCTGATCCCGAGAGCCCGTTGCAGGTGAGTAACGACGGATTTCGGGAGATCGGAAAGCGTCTCGCCGACCTTTCGACACCGACTGTCCTCATCCAAGAAGGTGGCTACGACCTCGATGCCCTCGGTCCCGATGTCATGGCGGTCATCGACGCCTTCCGCTGACACGCAAGGCGGGGCTATCTTCTCGGAACCGGTCGTTCGGAGGTTCTTCGGTGAGCAAGCCCCTGTGGCTCGGCAAAGACGTCGTAAGTGGTGTCCCCAGCCAGCAACGCCCCGATAGCCGACCTCCCGACCACTGGCGACTGGAAGACGTGTTTGCCACTGCCCGCCCTCACCATCCGGCTCTCAGCCCGGACAAGGCCCGGATCGCATTCATGCTCGACATCGAAGGGACCACCGACATCTGGGCGATCGATGTTGACGGCAGGAGCGTCACCCGGATCACGACAAACCGGGGGCCGGTCGCCTTCTGGGCGGACAGCAGCCCCGCCTGGTCACCGGATGGCAGCCGGATCGCCTACGACAGCGAAGGCTCGGTGCACGTCATTCCCGCCGTCGGAGGTGCGGCAAGACGCCTGCTTGCCGGCTCGACCGGAGCTTGGCTCGACAATGATCGATTGGCGGTCATCGTGGAGCGGGAGGGCTGTTCGCGGCTGGCCGTTGTCGACATCGACGATCCGTGGCCCGCTCCCGTCGGGCCCGGCAACGGGGATGTTGGAACGGCGCGGGTCTCGCCAGACGGGCGGATCCTTGTCTCCTTTTACCCGAAGGATGACTACAACCGCGCCGACGTCGTCATGATCGACCCCGATGGTTCCTGGACGACCTTGACCGGTCATCCCGATCGACGGGCCGGTAATCACGCGATCGAAGGAAACCGGGTCGCCTACACACTGGAGGAGGGCGATTGGTCCGGCGTCTTCCTCACCGACCTGGACGGAGAAGGGCACAGCAGACTGGCCACAGGTGAGAGAGATTTTTCTTCCCTGACCTGGGACGTCGACGGACAGAGCATTCTCGCCATCGCCACCTCGAGAGGGAAGAGCGATCTAGTGAGGATCAGTCTCGACGGGACCGTCGACCTCATCGCCGAGGGCGGGATCTGGGACTGGCCCATGCCCATCTCCGTCGGGGTCGTTGCCATCCATGAGGCATCCGACTCGCCGGCATCGATCACGGTCGTCGGAGCCGATGGCACCCGATCGGTCCTCTATGAGGGCGCCCCTGCCGCGATCCGCTCGGCGCCACACTCCAAGCTGGAGAGAATCACCTTCAACTCATCCGACGGGTTGGAGGTCGAGGGATTCCTCTTCCGGCCCGCCGACACGTCCAGTCCGGTGCCGGCTGTCGTCTATCCACATGGCGGGCCCACCGACCGTTATGGCGATGAGTGGGACGGCTACGCCCAGTACTTTGTCGACAAGGGCTACGCCTGGCTCGCGATCAACTTCCGAGGCTCGACGACATATGGTCTGACGTTTGAACGGGCCAACCACGCCGACTGGGGTGTCGGCGACGTCGAGGATTGCCTGGCCGCCGCCGGCTACCTGGCAACCCTGGGCTGGGTCGACCCGAATCGCATCGCCATCTTCGGGTCCAGTTACGGCTCCTACCTGGCTTTCGGTTCGTTGGTGCACCCTGAGAGCCCGTTCGCCTGCGGGGCAGCGAAGTACGGCGACATCGACATCTTGACCTCCTGGGCTCAGGGCGACCGAGAAGGGCGGGAGGATCTGGAGCGGATGATGGGTCACCCTGCCCGCGATCGCCGGGCCTATCACGCCGGGTCGCCCATCCATCAGATCGCACGCATCAGCCGCCCACTGCTCATCGCCCACGGGGAGCACGACGCCCGGGTGAGCCCCATGCAGTCCGAGGAGTTGGTCGAAGCCCTGGACCAGATCGGCGCCAGCTACGAGTACATCACCTACCCGACCGAAGGACACGGCCTACTCCGCCGCGAGCCCCAGCTCCATTTCTACCGCCGCCTCGAGCGCTTTCTCGACTGGTACTTGATGTAGGGCTCATGTGAGGTCACTTCGCGACTACGAAGTGCTCAGCTTCGACTGCTACGGCACCCTGATCGATTGGGAATCGGGGATCTGGGCGGCCCTACAACCCATGCTCTTGGCCAACGACGCGCAGGTCAGTCGGCCGGAGGTGCTCGCCGAGTTCGGTCGTATCGAGGCCGCCCA
>JALDXP010000219.1:0-4510 GCA_032154885.1 Actinomycetota bacterium | reverse complement strand
CTGGCGATGATGGCGCCGATGATGACGGCGAGGAGGACGAGGATCTTGATCCGATCCCACATGTCTGCGCGGCGCCTGGTGGACCGAATATCCCGCTGCCGGGTGTTCAAGCCCTCTTGTTTACGAGCCATGAATCGACCACTCCCTCGATCGCGTCTTGATTGGCGATGAAACATTCACGATTGCACCCGGCGATCATCGAATAGATGCGCGTGTCGTCCTCGTTGGACACCGAGATCAGATAGGCGACTCCCTGGGCCGTAGCTGCCTCATCCTGGAAGGCGACGAGCACTCTGACCCCGTCGAACCCGTTGCCGAAGCTGAAGTCCTCCTTGGTGATCTCCTCACTGTTGGAGAGCCCGTAGTACGGAAGGACCGATTGGGTGAGCATGGCCCGGGAGAGGAGGTCCTTCTCCACCTCACCGACCTGTCGCACCGACATCGATCCGATCGGGTAATCGGCTTGGGCAAGGTCGGCCGCAACATTGGAGACGTCGCGTACCGGGCCACCGTCGAATCCGACGCTGCTGATTGCGGGAAAGCTGAACCCCTGGACTTGCTCGTCGAAAGGCATGTCCTCCAGCTCGGAGAGCTCGGAGTGCTCGTAGACATGCCATGACTCCGGGATCTCGAACCGGCTCAAGCGCTCATCGTCGGTGAAAGTGACGACACCATCCGACTCCGCGCCAGAACATGCCGCGAGCAAGAAGAAGAAGCTCGCCGCGATCGTCAACCCAGGACGGGAGGTAACGATCCTTCTGATGGCCACCAGCCTAGAGCCACTACCGAGTTTATTGGCCGGAACCTGGATGTTTGCCGCTATCTTCCCCAGCCGTGAACCCCGTCACGAGACATGTGGTCCTCCGTGCCGAGGACGCCCGTTACGACGTGCCACCGGAGATGGCGGATCACGTTTCCGGATATGCCAGATGGTCGATGATCGACCACACCACGCCCAGTGCCGTACATACCGGATTCGGGGTGAGCCGGCTCAATGCCGAAGGGCGGGTCGATGCACATGTTCACTCGTTCGAGGAGTCCTTCTACGTGCTGAATGGCTCGGTCATCGTGGAGACGCCCGAGGCAACGGTCGAGCTGGTGGCGGGCGACTACGGGATGATCCCGATCGGCCTGCCCCATGCATGGCGGAACGAATCAGGTGAGGATGCGAGCTGGGCCGATCTGATGACACCTCAACCCCGGCCATGGTTCGACGGCGACACCTACTTCGTTCCCGGACCCCCCGAACAAAAGCCGATACCGGTCGATCCCCGTGACCCGAGGACCCGCTCCTTCGGGCACATTGCGCCGGAGAACATGGATCCGGGCCGGCAGAGCCAGGATCTGTTGGCGGTGTCAGCAAGCATGCGCACGGCCCTCCTCGTCTACACCGGCATCACAGTCAAGATGATGTCCGACACCGACCTTGGCGCCCAGTTGTCCACGATGTTCATGGTCCAGTACGACCCTCGGGGTGGGCCCGGGTTCCACGATCATCCCCTCGAGGAGACCTACTACATCCTCGATGGCGAGGTCGAAGCATGGTTCGATGGCGAGCAGTATCTGCTGAAGGCAGGCGATGTCGCCTTCGCCGGGGTGGGAGCGGTTCATGCTTTCAACAACGCCACCGAGACCACGGTGCGTTGGCTCGAAACGCAGTCCCCCGGGCCTCCGGCTCGCCACTCCTACCGCTTTGCCCGGGACTGGGACTACCTGACAGAGCGTCTCGGCGAGGGTTGAGCTCAGTCCTGCGTCAACGACAGCCGGTCATAGACGAGGCCTCGCCCGGGCTCCTCCGCCCGACAGGTCAGGTATTCGGGGGGTAGTTCCCGAGCCGCCACCTGGATCCGGTAGTCGATCCCGTCCGGCGCGCGAAAGACCACCTCGGCGTGATCGTGGCCGAAACGCCGGTATTCGACGACCGTCAGATCGTCGAGCCCGGTCAAGCCCATCGACTCGCGTAGGAAGTGCTCGGCCGCCTGCACCAACCGGGGATGGATGCTTCTCCCCCGATGATGAGAGAGGTCGAGCCTTCCAGCCTCGTACTCCGCGACGAGCTTCGCCGCATCTTGCGGCGCGACACGACCGAAGTAGTCACCTCGCGGGAGCACGAGCATGTTCCCGGCGAAGCGGTCGCCGCCTATGTGAGAGACCTCCCAGGTCTGATTCGGCCGGAGCTGTGACATAGCTCGATAGAGGGGCCGTCCGTTGTCGGCGCAACATATGTCATGCCGGCCGTGGGTGCAGACGAGGTAGATGGGATCCTCGACCGCCTGGCCGAATTCGGGAATCCTGCCCTCGGCCAGTTCTTCGATATCGAGACCGACGATGTCGGCCGGATCGGAGAACGAGGCTGCAACCAGCGACGGCTGGCGATCGTGGTCGCCGGAAGTGGCCAGGTAGACGACGGGAGGCCGATCCTCACCATTCCGTTTCCGTATGAGCAGGGTCCTGATCCCGAGTCGGTTCGCAGCTTCGGTGAGCGGTCTGGCACTTTCGGGGAACCCGCTCTCAGTGAGGGCGTCGGGGCCCCACGCCCCTGGCTGCTCGAACAGGATCCAGGTATTGACCAGCGAGGCGGTCGCGAACAGTTCCTCGTCACGCCCCAAAGACTCGGCGGAGCAGCGAGGGCGCCCCGGGATCACCCTACGACCTCGAGCAATCCTTCCACGATGAGACGGCGGACGAGCACGATGCGACTGGCCTCGTCGAGATAGGGGGCCAGTTGCGATACGGGGAGTTGCTCGGGTTCGACCAGGCTCTGCACGGCGGGCTCGAGCCAGGCCGGCATCTTCAACTCGCGGTCACCAAGGAGGACCGACAACTCGCCATCCGCCGACGACAGGGTGCACATGGCCCCCTCCCGCTTGCGTACGACGGATTCGTCACCGAGATCGTCGAGTGCAAGGAGCTGGTGGATCTGTCCACGTAGGACGGGTTGCCGCGTCGTGAGGAACCGTCGGCGGAGCCGTTGGGTGATGATGCCGGCGTCTGCCTTTGCGAGCAGAGCGCCAAGCTCGGTGAGCCGCTCCTCGACGATCTGACCCAAGTCGTCCCTATCGGCGAATCTGAGGGGCAGAGGCTCGTTGACGATCAGATCCCCGTCGGTGAGCTTCACGGCCTCGTTCAACACCGTCGACCAGGTGAGGCTGAGGATGCCCACAGTGACGTGGACCGACGCGTCCTCCTGCGTGCTGGCCGAGTGTGGGAACCCGGCCGGGATGTAGAGCGAGTCACCCGGGCCGATGGCCGAATCGATCAGCGCTGGCCTGGTCGGGGGCAAGTCGTGCCGCTCGTGAACCTTCCATTGCTTTGTTCCGTGGGCTTGCAGGACAAACACGTCGTGCTCGTCCTCGTGGGCGTCAAATCCCTGCGAGCCGGGTGGGGTGACGTAGGCGTTGGCCTGAACGGGATGGCCGAGAGACTGTTCGAGTTGTCTGCAGAACAGCGCGAGAGGCTCCCAGTACCGGTGCATTCCCTGGAACACCATGGTCGCCCCAGAGCCGAACTCGCGGAACACCGCCCTGGCATCGAGAACTCCGGTCGCAGCCTCGGAGCCGGTGCGGGTCGTCTTCGTGTAGCTCCCAGAAGGAAGGCTGTCGCCGTCCTTGACCAGTCGAAAGGCCGGCAGGCGCAGACCTTGGGAGGAGACGATGCGATCGACATCGTCCAACGAGAGGAGGTCGTCGAACCCACGACCCCCGCGGGCCGTTAGGTGGAGTGGCCTCTCACCCCAGAACTCTGCCTCGAATCGCCCCGGATCCCCGACGCACCGGCTGAGAGCGCCGGTATCCGAGGATTCGATTGGATCGAACCCGGAATGCAGGGTCAGCTGTCCCGGGAGTCGGTGTCGGTTGTGTCGACACCATCCGTATCAGTCGTGTCCACGCCGTCCGTATCGGTCGAGTCGACTCCGTCGCTGTCCGTCGAATCGACACCGTCCGAGTCCGGATCAGTCGAATCGCTGTCACGGGTGGTCGCCGTCGGCCCCGCAGGTACGACGGTCCGGATGTCTTCGTCGCTCAGGGTCCCGGGAGTGGTCTCACTATCGCTCATGTCGTCTCTCCTCGATCGAGGGCGTTATGCCCGAAGGTACAGGCGGATATCTACCCGGAATGAACCGGTTCTATGCAGACGCCTCGACGGCGGCGTTGTCACTTGTCGCCAACACGAGCTGCCCGTCGCAGGAGATGTAGACCACCTCGATGTTGGCGCCGGCATCTGCGACGCGTCGACCGATCTCGCCCATCTCGCCAGGGCGGTCCTCGAAGGGGACTTTCACGACGTCGTTGTCCGCGCCCACCTCTATGCCCGCGTCGGTTAGGGCCGACCTCGCCGCGGCGGCGTCCTCGACGAGGATGTGCACCTCGCCGGACCCGGCCGTGCCTGAAATGCCGTCGATGTTCACGCCGGCGCTTCCTAGTGCATCGCCCATATCGGCCAAGGCGCCAGGGCGGTTCTCCAATGTGACTGTCAGATCGCGTGCCATGGGTGCTCCTTTCTGACGATC
>JALDXP010000218.1:0-4546 GCA_032154885.1 Actinomycetota bacterium | reverse complement strand
CCACCGTGTCGTGGTTCCTCGTGGGGTCGGTGTTCGGTGGGTTGACTCTCGGCGCGGTAGCCGCTCTCGGGGCGATGGCCGTGGCGAGTCTGGGATTGTCGCCCTCCGCATCGGCCTCTTTCGTTTTCGCGGCTGGGTTGATCACCCTGGCCTCCGACCTCGGCATCGGTGGCTTCCGACTCCCGGCCAACCCACGCCAGGTGGAGAGGACATGGCTCGATCGCTATCGCCCCTGGATCTACGGACTTGGCTTCGGCTGGCAGCTCGGAGTCGGGGTTGCCACCTATGTCATGTCGGCCAGCGTCTACCTGATGGTCGTGGTCGCTGCGGCGACCGGCGAGCCGTGGCTGGCGTTGGCAGTCGTCACACTGTTCGGCCTGCTCCGCGGGCTGGCGATCCTTCCCGCCGCCGGCGTGCGCACCCCGACCGACCTCGGGCGGCTCCATCGTCGCATCGAGCGCCTCCGTCCCACGAGCCGCGTGGTTGCCTTGGCCGGTCAGATCGGCGTTCTGGCGGTTGCGGTTGTCATTCTGGCTGGCGTCCCCGCCGCCTTCGTGGTCGCCGCCGCCCTGTCGGTGGCTGCCTGGGTGTTCCGTCGGGGCTTGAGTGACCCTGCGCCCCGAGTGCGGGTGCCGGACAGCCCGGTCGACCTGATCTTGCCCGACTACAGCGGGTAGTCCCCGAAACGACCCCAGGCGACGAATAGAGCCAGGGCGATCAGCACGACGTTGGCGATGATTACCTGAGGCTCTTTCCGTCTGAGATGCACCGCGATCGCACCGATCTGTCCGACGGCCAGACCCAGGGCGGCGATCGGAACGAGAAAGGGGGCGATGCCGGTCACCGCCGGGAGAATCAGTCCCAGGGCTCCGAGAAGCTCGGCCACGCCGATGAACCTGACGAAGCCGGGAGAGAAGTCCCCGGGCCAGCCCATGCTCGCCGTCAGCTTCTCATGAGGCTGCGTGATCTTGATGATCCCGGCAGCCCCGAAGGCGAGGGCAAGGAGTATCTGGGCGATCCACAGGGCGATATGCATCGCAGCCTCCTATGCCTCCACGGGTCGTGCCCGGCTGATCCCGATGCCGCCCAAAGTGTCATTTCCGTATCGCTCGACTTCCTTGGCCAGGTCCAGTCGCTGGGCAGTCATCACGACGTCCTCGGTGATCAAGTCGGCGGGAACCAGCCATGAGACCTCGAATTCGATGCCATCGGGGTCCTTGCCATAGAGCGCCTTGGTGGTGCCGTGGTCCGTAGCGCCGACCAGAGCACTCCGGGTCGACAACCTGGCGCCGATCTCAGCCAGATCCTGGAGCGTGTCGACCTCCCAGGCGAGGTGATACAGGCCGACCGACTGCCGGCCGGCCCCGGAATCAGCGGCGCCTTCACCGATGGAGAAGAGGCCGAGGTCGTGATCGTTGTTCGAGCCCTCGGCCTGCATGAACACGGCGCCAGGAATGGGAAGCGGCAGACGTCGGAAACCCAGCACCTCCTCATAGAAGCGAGCAGAACGCTCGGCGTCCCTGACATACAGGACGGCATGGTTTAGACGATGAACGGACATTTTGCGTGCTCCTGATCCGGCTTCGAACCTAGTCAAGATGATTGAAGTCTCAAATATTCCGGGTATGCTCCGGCTGATGCCGAGCCCCTTGACCAGGACCGAATTGAGAGCCTGGTCACGATTGGCAGGTGGCTCGAGAGCGATGTTCAACGCCCTCGATCGCCAGCTCCGGGATGAGTCGGGCATGAGTCACGACGACTATCAGATACTGAGCCGGCTTCATCGCGGGCCGGCGCGGGCTCTGCGGATGAGCGAGCTCGCCGCCGAAGTGGGCTTCTCGCCGAGCCGGCTTTCTCATGCAGTGAGACGAATGGAGGAAGAGGGGTGGATCGAGCGCACCCGGAGCGAGATCGATCGCAGGGGCACCGAGGCCCGGCTGACTGACCTCGGGGTGAAGGTTGTCGAGGATGCATCGCCCGCCCATCTCGCCCTGGTCAAGCGGCTCACCTTCGACGTCATTGGTTCGGTAGGAATGACGGCATTGGCGGAAGCCATGGACGAGATCGGGCGTAATGCCCGTGGTCGCTAGCCGGCTTTGGTGAAGACGTGCACGCCGTCCTCCCAGACCACCATGATCCACGGCGTCGACGTGCCGGGCGTCACCCCCAGGTGTGATGGGCTTCCGGGGTCTGAGGGGCTGAACGGGTCGACTATCGGTGCCATCTGACCGACCTGACCGTCCGGGCTCACTGCTACGAACCCTCCGATACCAAGCGTCTCGTCCGATTCGGGTATCCCGTAGACCACCAGGAAGATCGTCCCGTCCGCCCCGGTCTCAACCTCGATCGCGCCATGGGCGACGACCTCAGGGTCCTCCGAGTAACGCATCTGCAGTCTCCTGGTGAGCCCGGCGTCGGGTAGCTCGATGACGATCTCATCCCCGTTCACGGTCACCATGAAGGGGCTGCCGTCTCGGGCCAGCAGCCAGTCGACCGGATCCAGGGCGGGCTGCGAAGGGTCGAGAGCGTGAGGCGCGCCATCGTCCCCGAGCCCGTAGAGAAGCGCACCGTCAGTCGTCACCAGTGGTACGGCGCCCTCGAATGTGGTTCCTGTGGCCTGGCCGTCGGCGATCCGCAGGAGGGACATCGTGTCCTCCGAGGGAAATCCACCCGCGGTGATCGATCCGTCGTCGAGCCCCTGTGGCATTTGGTACTGGAAGTAGAGACCGTCCACCAGCAGGTCCTCGGGCATGACGACCTGATCGAGGTACGAACCGTCGGCGGCGAAATGGGCGATGCGAAGGCTGGCTGCGTCGAGGAACCACCATGAGCCGTCTGGTGTTTGGGTCCCATATTCCGGCCCGAGCATCAGGCCATCGCCGCCCGGCGAGGTGCCGAGGAACTCCTCACCCTCGCCGTAGGGAAAGATCTGCTCGGTCCAATCGGGCCCCATTTCCGAGAACGGCGAGAGGAGGACGGTCACCGTCTGATCGGCGGACACGCTCGTCGTGGGGGCGACGGTCGTCGTCGATTCTGGGGCGGTCGTCGTGGGATCGGCCGAAGTCGTTGTGGCCCCGGTGGTGGTGGTGGACGTTGGCAGCTCTGTCGTGGTCGGTGGCTCAGAGCCTCGGTTGCAGACGGCAACGATGGCGATGACGGCGATGACGAGCACGATCAAGATGACGAGCCGGCCGCGAGACATGGCGTCAGGTTATGACAAGCGTTCTCCGGTGGGGAGGACCCGCGGAGGACGGCCCATGCGATCGGCCCGATAGCCTCGCGTTGGTGAGCAGCATCCGATTCGGGATCTCCCGCCTGCCCCCTGAGGACGTCCCGGATGAGCAGTTCCTCGATGACCTGGTGGCCAAGCGTCATCGCGCACTCGAGCTGCCCTTCGTCGACGGGTTTCCCTGGAAGGAGAAGAGATGCGAGGCGTTCGGCGAGCTGGCCGCCGAACGTGATATCAGGCTCTCGGTGCATGCGCCCTACTTCGCCGGACTGACTCTGCCCGATGAGGACCGTGGCCGCCAGTCACTGGCTGCCCTCGAGCACACGATGAAGCTGGGCAAGGCACTGGCGGCGCCGGTGATCGTCGCTCATTTCGGATCCAACTACTCCGAAGAGCCGGGCATTCTGATGGACCGGATCCGGTCCCGACTCGATTCGGTCGTATCCAAGGTTGAGTCGCTCGGGGTCGGCATGGGCTTGGAAACGGCGGGCAACAATCGGTCATTCGGAAGCCTGGGCGACATCGCCGTGCTCGCTTCCGAGTACTCCTTTGTTCGCCCCGTTGTCGACTGGGCCCATGTCCATGCGATGACCGGCGGCGGCCTCACCTCAAAGGAGGCCTTCGTCTCGGTGTTCTCCTTCATCCAGACCCAGTTTCCCGGCTGGATGGTCGCCCCGCTTCAGACTCAGTTCTCGGACAACGAGTTCGGAGCCGGCGGCGAGATCCGCCACATCGCCTACGGGGAGGGAACCCTCCGGGTCGGGCCACTGGTCGAGGCGGCGCTGGAAGCGGGGGTCGGCATGGTGCTGATCTCGGAGGCCCGGGACCTGGCGAGTCACGACCGGATCTGGGAGGAGGCGAGAGCTCAGATGGAGACCGAGCCCTCCCCAGTCTCGGGCCGTCCCGTTTTCACCGCGGATGCCCCTTTTCCCGCACCCATCAGTGCAATCAAGGAGGGCGATGGGTTCAAACCGGTTGGGCTCGATCGGCCGCTTCGCCTGACGAATCTGGACAAGGTTTATTTCCCCGACGAGGGCTACACCAAGGGCGACCTGATCCAGTACTACGCCTCGGTGGCGCCCCTCCTTCTGCCCCATCTGGCAGGGCGGCCGATCTCGATGAGTCGCTACCCGGAGGGGATCAAAGGGCCGTCGTTCTACGAGAAGCGGGCGCCGGGCCACCAACCGGAGTGGATGAGAACGACGCCTGTTGTGTCCGACTCCCAGGGGGGTGTCATCGACTTCCTGGTCGCCGACAGCGTCGAGGCGTTGATGTGGTTCGCCAACATGGGATGCATCGAGACCCATCCCTTCCACT
>JALDXP010000217.1:0-4623 GCA_032154885.1 Actinomycetota bacterium | reverse complement strand
GTCGCCGAATTGATCGCCGGAAAGATCCCCGAGAGCACGTCCAAGGGCGGGCTCTTCGGCAGGAAATAGTGGAAGGTAGATAGAAGTGCCATCGCTTTCTGAACGAGTCGCAGCTGCAAGGCAGACAGAGACACAAGACGTCAGTGGCAACCGCTCGGACGCCCTTGGCGAACTGCGCGGTCGTCTTCATTTCAAGGTCGTCGAAGAGCTGGGCCCGACCCTGTACGACCGCCAGATGTCGGATGCCGAGCTGCGTCTTCGCGTCCTCGAGATGCTGGAATGGGCGGTCGACCAGGAGCAGGGGCTCCCGCTCACGTCCGCCGATCGTCGGGCTCTGCTCAACGAGATCGCATCCGATGTCCTCGGTTACGGCCCGATCGACCCGCTTCTCAACGACCCGGACGTGACCGAGGTCATGGCCAATGGCCCGTATGACATCTACTACGAGAAGAGGGGCAAGATCATCCTCTCCGACGTCAAGTTCGTCGACGAGGTGCACCTGCGCCGCATCATCGACAAGATCGTCGGGCAGATCGGCCGGCGTGTGGACGAGGCGACGCCCATGGTCGACGCTCGCCTTCCTGATGGTTCTCGTGTCAATGCAGTGATCCACCCCCTGGCCATCGGCGGGCCGTTCCTGACCATTCGAAAGTTCGCGGTCGATCCCTACCAGGAGGCCGACCTCATCAACTTCGGGACCATCACGCAGCGAGTGGCCGACTTCGCCAGGGCCTGTGTCCGGGGCCGCCTCAACGTCCTGATCTCCGGCGGTACCGGCTCCGGCAAGACCACCACCCTCAACGTGATGTCCTCATACATCCCTGGCGATGAGCGAATCGTCACGGTCGAGGATGCTGCCGAGCTCCAGCTCCATCAGGAGCATGTGCTAACCCTGGAGTCCCGGCCGGCCAACATCGAGGGCAAAGGCGCCGTCCAAATCCGCGACCTTGTCCGGAACACTCTGCGTATGCGCCCCGATCGCATCGTCGTTGGTGAGGTTCGTGGGGCCGAGGCACTGGACATGCTCCAGGCGATGAACACCGGTCACGACGGTTCCCTGACCACGGTTCACTCGAATGGCCCGAGGGACACCCTCTCCCGTATCGAGACCATGGTCCTCATGGCAGGATTCGATCTACCGGTGCGAGCGATCCGTGAGCAGATCGCGGCCGCCGTCGACCTCATCATCCACGTGTCCCGCCTCAAGGACGGAACCCGGCGCGTCACTCATGTCACCGAGGTGGAAGGCATGGAAGGTGAGATCATCACCCTCCAGGACATCTTCCTGTTCGACTTCGGCATGGGCGTCGACGAGGAAGGCATCTTCAAGGGCCGACTCAAGGCAACCGGAATTCGTCCCACCTTCTCCCAGGATCTCGAGAATCAGGGCATCAGGCTCCCCGCCGACCTGTTCGATCCCGAGCCGTTCGCAAGGGGTCGATGAGTTGAGACGACTTTCCGCAATAGTCGCAGCCCTCGTCCTTGGGCTCAGCACGGCTGCCGTCGCGCAGACCACCGCTCCCGAGATCGAGATCGTCGACATCAACGGGTCCCGGTACGCCGAAGGCGGCCAGACGCAGATGGTGGTCGAGTTCCGCAACCTCCCCGAGGCTCCGGATCCGGCCCAGCTCTCGATCACTGTCGATGGGAAGCCAGTTTCTGATGTCGAAGTGGCACCACTCGGCGAGACAAGCGTCCCCGTGGGCGTGGTGCTGGTCATCGACACCTCGGGCTCGATGCAAGGTGAGCCGATGGACGCCGCCAAGTCCGCGGCCAACAGCTTCATCGACCAGAAGCGGCCCGAAGACACGATCGCAATCGTGAGCTTCGCCGACACTGCCGTGGTCCAAACCGGGTTCACTGCCAACGCCGATGTCCTCCACCAGAAGATCAATGGTCTTACTGCCGACGGCGAGACCGCCTTCAACGACGGCGTGATCCTCGGGATGTCGCTCTTCGACGGCGTCGCCGAGAACCAGCTCAACAACATGGTCGTCCTCAGCGATGGTGAAGACACCATCTCTACCGCCACCTCGGAGGAGGCGATCGCTGCTGTCGAGGCAGGCGATGCCCGCGTCTTCGGTGTGGCCCTCGAATCGCCCGATTTCAACCCAGATGCGGTCGCGGCCGTGGCCGCCGCCGGCGGTGGTCTCTTCCTCTCCACCCCCGACCCGGCACAGCTGTCCGGGCTGTACAGCCAGATCGGCCGTGAGATCAGCAACACGCTGGTCGCCCGGTTCATCTCACCCGTGACTGCACCGGGGGAAGCCGAGTTCGCGGTCAGCTATCCGGGCGGCTTGACCTCCACGGTCGCGTTCCCGGTCTCCGGCTATGCAACGACCACGACGATCGCCCCCACGACGACCACGGTCCCGGTGCCCATCACCGGCAGCGTCGTCGAGAGCAATTCTCCGATGAGCATCACCAACTTGGCGCTCATTGCTGCTGCAGGGATCGGCCTCACCGCCTTCCTCTTCATCGTCATCCTGTTCGGGCGTGACGAGGATCAGGGCGGGGGGCGGTTCGCCAAGCGTCTCCAGGCCTACGGCCGCCGCTCTCGTTCGGGCGAGGAGGAGAAGAAGCCTTTCCTGCAAAGGCTCCCCGTCCTAAACCGGTTCAGCCAGGCTGCTGAGGAGGAAGTTCGAAAGCGCGGTTTGCTCTCCGGGGTGAACGCAGCCCTCGAGCAGGCCAACATCCCCATGTCTCCCGGTGAGGCCATCCTCGCCATGTTCGGGCTCTCTGCGGTCGGCGGTGTCTTCTTGGCCATCTTCAGCTCGCCGCTCGCCGGGTTGATCACGTTCGGCGTGCTGGTCCTGTTCTTTTTCATGCTGATGAAGTACGCCGGTAACCGGGAGCGGAAGAAGTTCGAAAAGCAGCTGCCGGACACACTGACCCTCCTCTCCACCTCATTGCGCGCCGGCTATTCACTACTCCAGGCCATCGAGGCGGTTGCCTCCGAGGCCCCGGACCCGACGGCCCGCGAGTTCAGCCGAGCTGTTGTCGAGGCCCGGCTGGGGCGGTCGGTGCCGGAGGCACTCGATGGAATCGTCGTGCGGACCAACTCCAAGGACTTCGAGTGGGCTGTCATGGCCGTCGAGATCCAGCGTGAGGTCGGCGGCAACCTGGCCGAGGTGTTGCAGACCGTTGCAGACACCATGATGGCCCGCAACCGGCTCAAGGGTGAGATCAAGGCGCTGACCGCCGAAGGCCGCATCTCGGCCATCGTGCTTGGCTCCCTGCCGTTCGCCCTGGCCGGATTTCTCTGGTTCAACAACCGCGATTACCTGCAGCCCTTGCTCGATGCGACTCTCGGAAGGGTCGCCATCGTCGCTGGACTCGTCCTCATGGCCGGTGGAATTTTCTGGCTCCGGAAGATTGTGAATATCGAAGTATGAACATCACAGCACTAGACGGTCAGTTGCTCGCCGTGGTCACGGTCTCGGCGCTGGTCTTTTTCGTAATCGTTTGGGTCGGTCTCGGGGTGACCCGGGCTCGCGAGGACATGAACCATCGGCTCGCCGTTTACGGTCGTGCTACCGCAGGCTCTGTCCGCGACGATGAGCTGGCCAAGCCCCTTGCTCAGCGGACGATCGGGCCGATCGTGCTCAAGATCTCAGGGTTCCTCCGCCGCTTCACCCCGGTGGGGTATCTCGAGAAGAAACAGCACAAGATCGTTCTCGCCGGAAATCCGGGCAACCTCGACGCCCCGTCGTTCATCGTCATCAAGCTGCTGACGAGCATCGCCGGTCTGTTCGCAGGCTTCTTTCTGATCGATTTCGGTGCCGACGGCCTGCAGCGCATCGTCCTCTTCGCATTGCCCATCGCCCTCGGCTTCTTCGGCCCTGATGCCTGGCTGCAGAGGAAGGTCGACGACCGAACAAAGAGCATGCTCAGGGCCCTTCCCGACGTTCTCGATCTCCTAGTGATCTCCGTCGAAGCCGGTCTCGGATTCGATGCCGCTCTATCCCGTGTGGTGGCAACAGTTCCGGGCCCGCTCTCCGAGGAGTTCTTCCGGATGCTCCAGGAAACACGGGTCGGTGTCAGTCGAAAAGATGCCATGAGGCACCTCATGGACAGGACCGATCTCGACGAGCTTCGCTCCTTTATCTTGGCCATGATCCAGGCTGAGGCCTTCGGAGTGACCATTTCCCGGGTGCTCAGGGTCCAGGCCGATGAGATGAGGGTCAAGCGGCGCCAGAGGGCTCAGGAGAAGGCCTTTGCCGCACCGGTGAAACTGGTGTTCCCCCTGGTGTTCTGCATCTTCCCGGCGTTGTTCATCGTTCTGCTGGGTCCGGCCGCCATATCTATCGGCGGCGCCTTCGCCTCGACCTGATGACTCTGGCGGCGCCGGAGCCGTCCCAGCGGCGATTCTCACTGGCCCATCTCGTCCTGCTGGTGCCATTCGTGGCCCTGGTGATCGACGCCTGGGCCCCGCTCCGGGACAACTCGTTCCTGTGGCACATCAGGGCAGGCGAGCTCCAGGCGACCGCAGGCGAGGTCCTTGTCGCAGACCCCTTCTCATTCACGATGCTGGGGGAGCGGTGGCTGACACAGAGCTGGCTCGCCGAGTTGCTCTACAGCTGGGGGGAGGCGAACTGGGGTCTCGGCTTCGTGCCCCCGATG
>JALDXP010000216.1:0-4650 GCA_032154885.1 Actinomycetota bacterium | reverse complement strand
GTCTTGGGCGCGCAGTGGGGTGACGAGGGGAAGGGCCGGGTCGTGGACTTCTTCGCCGAGTCAGCCGACTTCGTGGTCCGCTACCAGGGTGGGAACAACGCCGGGCACACCATCGTCGTCGGTGAGCAGCGCCTCGCCCTGTCGATGATCCCCTCGGGGATCCTCTACCCAGACTGCATCCCAGTGATCGCTTCGGGCACGGTCATCGATCCACGGGTGCTGATCGCCGAGATGGACATGGCCGCCGAGAAGAACCTCGACCCGTCACGAGTGAGGGTGTCCTCGAACGCACATGTGATCATGCCCTATCACCGCAAGCTCGACGCCGCCATCGAGCGCTATCTGGGCAAGAACCAGATCGGGACCACCAAGAAGGGCATCGGCCCCGCCTATACCGACAAATATGCCCGCTTCGGTATCCGGGTCCAGGACCTGTTCGATCCCAAGATCTTCAGGGAGAAGGTCGAGGCGGCCCTGGTGGAGAAGAACAAGATCCTGCCCCGGGTCTACAACACGCTTCCAATGGATCCCGAGGTGATCATCGAGGAGTACGCCGGGTACGCCGAGCGCCTCCAGCCCCATGTGACCGACACCTCCCTCCTGCTCTGGGAGGGCCTCGAGGCCGGCAAGCAGGTCCTCTTCGAGGGCGCCCAGGGAACATTGCTCGATCTCGACCATGGCACCTATCCCTTTGTCACCTCCTCCAACCCGACCGCCGGAGGCGCCTCGGTCGGGTCGGGAATCGGCCCGAAGGCGATCGACGAGATCATCGGAGTCGCCAAGGCCTACATCTCGCGGGTCGGAACCGGCCCGTTCCCCACCGAGCTGAAGGACGAGATCGGGGACCGGATGATCGAGCTCGGCGGTGAGTACGGCACCGTCACCGGACGTCGGAGGAGATGTGGTTGGCTCGACCTGGTCGCCTTGAAGTACGCCTGTCGGGTCAACACCTTCACCAGTCTGTTCCTGACCAAGATGGACATTTTGTCCGCCTTCGACACCATCAAAGTGGCGACGGCCTACTCCAGTCAGGGCGAGCGGCACGAGCATTTCCCGGCTCAGCAGAGCGTCCTCTATCACTGCGAGCCTGAGTACGACGAACTCCCAGGTTGGCATGAGGACATCACCGGCGTCCGTTCCTTCGGCGACCTCCCGTCAGAGGCTCGGGCTTACATCGAGTACATCCAGGAGGCGGCCGGAGTGCCCGTGGGCTGGGTATCGGTCGGGCCGGAGCGCAGCCAGCTCATCGAGATCTCATGAGAGTCCTTTTGGTCGGCAGTGGAGGTCGCGAGCATGCCCTTGGCTGGAAGCTGGCCTCGTCACCCCGGGTGGACGATCTCATCTCCCTTCCGGGCAACCCGGGCCTCAGCCGGCTCGGAGCCATCGTGGACGGGATCTCGGTAACGGACGTGGGGGCGATTGCGGCGATGGCCAGGGTCCAATCGGTGGACCTGGTCGTGGTGGGCCCTGAAGCGCCGCTCGCTGCCGGGGTCGTCGATGCGGTGTCGGCTCTCGGCATCCCCGTCTTCGGGCCGACCCGGGCCGCGGCCCGCCTGGAGTCTTCGAAGACGTTCGCCAAGGAGGTCATGGCCAGGGCCGGGGTGGCCACCGCGGCATCGGAGTCGTTCGCCGAGCCGGACGCGGCCCTCGAGTATCTCTCCCGTCGCGACGGGCCAATCGTGGTCAAAGCCGATGGCCTTGCTGCCGGCAAGGGTGTCCTCATCACCGATGACCGAACCGAGGCTGCCGCGTGGGCGGAGCGATGGCTTCCCGAAGGCCCGGTCGTGGTCGAAGACTTCCTCGAGGGTCCGGAGGTGAGTGTGTTCGCCGTCTGCACCGACTCGGGCGCCGTGCCGTTGGAGCCGGCCCGCGACTACAAGCGGCTGCTCGACGGGGACGAAGGACCGAACACGGGTGGCATGGGATCCTTCTCGCCCGTTGCCGACCTACCCGCAGGTCTCGTCGAGGAGGCGATGCGCGCCGTAGTGGTGCCGACCCTCGGTCAGATGGATGAGGACGGGAACCCGTTCCGGGGTTTCCTCTATGTGGGCCTGGTGCTCACCGCCCAAGGCCTCGAGGTGCTCGAGTTCAACGTTCGCCTCGGTGACCCCGAAACTCAGGCCATCCTGCCCCGCATGACGTCCGATCTGGTCGACCTGCTCGAGGGGACCTCCCCCGCGTGGTCCTCAGACGCGGCAGTGAATGTCGTACTGGCCGCCGAGGGGTACCCGGAGTCGCCTGTCAAAGGGGCATCCATTCGCGGCCTCGACGCGGTTTCCGACGACGTCTTGATATTCCACGCCGGCACCAGGTCGGACGGGAAGAAGCTGCTGGTCGATGGGGGCCGGGTGCTGAATGTGGTCGGACTTGGCTCGTCGGTGAGCGAGGCTCGGGCCAAGGCCTATGCGGCTGTCCAGACATTGAGCTTTCCGGGCATGCAGTTTCGGACCGACATCGCCGCTCAGTCGTAAGGATGGCGGAACATGAGGGCGATGCGGGGCGGGGCGGACGCGCTTTTGGGGATCGTGTGCTCCCACAGACGCTGACAAGCGCCACCCATCACCACCAGGTCTCCCCTGCCCAGGTCGAAACCCATTGATTCACCCCCACCTCGGGGCCTGATCAGGAATCTCCTCGGTCCTCCCAGGGACACCGTTGCGACGATGGAATGTGGTAGTTCGCGGGCAACCCGGTCGCCATGCCAGGCCACAGAATCGATGCCGGTGCGGTACCAGCCGGCACTCACCTGGTCCATCGTGATCTGGTAACGCGTCGAGAGCAGCTCGATCATCTCAGTTATGACGGGATGTGTCCCGGGATCGACGGTCCCGACGAGACGAGGGGTCTTGACCATCCGGTCATACATACGGACCTCGGGTTGACGCCACTGCACGGTCTCGGTCAATCGGTCGTAGAGCCGGGCATCGCCGACGAGGAAACCCGGGGCGTAGTCGAGCCACGACTCAGGATCGAGATCGAAACGCTCCAGACTGGCGAAACCTGGATCGGGAACCGGCTCGCTCTCCCCGAAAAGTGATGGCTGCAGTGGCTCCATGGCGAACATGTGTTCGATGATAGCGGAGGTTGTGGAAAAGTGCGATGCCTCGAACCTCAGGTAGTACAACCCGGATACGGGCCGCACTACCTGAGGTTCCTGGTAGCGCTCCCTCTCGCTACCGTCGCGCCCTCATGAGTCACAAAGTCGCAATAGTCATGGGGTCGGGGACCGACCGGCCCGTCATGGAAAAGGCCGCTCAGACCCTCGATTCATTCGGGATCGCCAGCGAGGTCAGGGTGCTCTCCGCCCACAAGACCCCCGACCAGGCGCTCGAGTTCGCCGCAACAGCCTCCGATCAGGGGTTCTCGGTGATCATCGCCGGGGCGGGAAAGGCCGCCCATCTCGCCGGTGTCATGGCAGCCAAGTCGCTCCTCCCGGTGATCGGAGTCCCCATAAATGCCTCCCTCGACGGCATGGACGCCCTTCTCGCCACCGTCCAGATGCCGACCGGGATACCGGTGGCAACAGTGGCGGTCGACGGGTCGACCAACGCTGCACTCCTCGCCGTCGCCATCCTCGCCCTCGGCGACGACGAGCTCACTGCCAAGCTCGCCGGGTTTCGAGCCGACCTGGCAGAGAAGACGCTGGCCGGCTGACCCCGGGCCCACCCACACCGACTCGGATACCATCGTCTCAGAAATGAGCGACATCTCCTTCGAAAAACCCGACCCGCGGGACTTCCTCGACATCGACTCCCTCCTCTCCGAGGAGGAGATCATGTTGCGGGACACGGTGAGGACCTACGTGCAGAAGGAGATCGTCCCCAATGTCGGCGACTGGTGGGACGAAGGTGTCCTACCCCAGGAGGCGCTGGCCAAGGCATTCGGCGACATCGGCCTGCTCGGAATGCATCTTCAGGGCTACGGGTGTGCAGGAACCTCCGCGACGGCCTACGGGCTCGCCTGTCTCGAGTTGGAGGCGGGAGACTCCGGGATCCGGTCGTTCGTCTCCGTCCAGGGCTCGTTGGTCATGTTCCCCATCTGGAGGTTCGGCTCCGAGGAGCAGAAGCAGACATGGCTTCCCCGGATGGCGAGCGGGGAGGTCATCGGATGTTTCGGTCTCACCGAGCCCGACTCCGGCTCCGACCCGGCCTCGATGCGGACCAGCGCCCGCCGGCACGGGAGCGACTGGGTCATCAACGGGACAAAGATGTGGATCACCAACGGGTCCATCGCCGACCTGGCCGTGGTATGGGCCCGCACCGACGATGGTGTCCGCGGGTTCCTGATCCCGACCGACACCCCGGGGTTCTCGGCGCCCGAGATCAAGAAGAAGGCGTCGCTACGGGCATCGGTCACTTCGGAGCTGATCCTCGACGATGTCAGGGTGCCTGACGACTTCGTCCTCCCCGGCGTCTCTTCGATGCGTGGGCCTCTCTCCTGCCTCAACGAGGCGAGATTTGGCATCGCCTTTGGCGCGATGGGTGCGGCCCGGGCGTGTTACGAATCGGCCCTCGACTATTCGATCGAGAGACACCAGTTCGAGCGGCCGATCGCGTCATTCCAGCTGACCCAGAAGAAGCTGGTCGAGATGATGGTTGCGGTGCAGCGGGGAACTCTCGTGGCCCTACATCTGGGGCGGCGCAAGGACGA
>JALDXP010000215.1:0-4670 GCA_032154885.1 Actinomycetota bacterium | reverse complement strand
CGGCCAACTCGGCATCCGTTATCTCGTCGACATAGTGACGACGAATCAGGTCGTACGTCTCACACACGATCTCCACCTCGGGATCGACGGCGTCACATCCAACGAGGCGCATCGGACGTCCGGCAGTCGCCGTGGTGACCGGAGCGTCGGCCGCCTGTTGGGTCGTGGGCGAAGACGGTGCCGTCGGCCCTGGGGCGTTCTCGATGACATCGCAGGCCGTCAGAACCATGCTCGACGCGATCAGGAACGAGACGAGACGCGTGCGTCTCATAACTCGAGGTTGCCGGGCCGTGCTCTTGGAGGCTCGCTTCGCCATGCCTCCATTATCGGTCCGGGTCGGCCATTACCGTCGCGCAAGATGCATCTACGAGTCACGCTCCGTGCAACTGGTGAGGTAGGGGTCACACGTGACACCAGGGATGGCCGGTGGGTCGAGCCTTGGGGAGAGCCTGACGAGGTCATCTCGTCCGGTCTCTGGGCCTTGCCCGGGCTGGTCGATGGGCATGCCCATCTCGGCCAGGGGGGTGGTGAAATCCACGAGGGGGGTCCCGAAGGAGCCGCCAACCGGGCAGCGATGGCACTCGGAGCAGGTGTCGGGCTGATCCTCGACAAGGGATGGAGTGACCTCACGGTCGCCCACCTGATCGACGAGGTCCCGGCAGCGGAGCGCCCCGAGATAGAGGCAGCAGGGGTCGTCCTCACCGTCGACGGTGGTTTCTGGGAGGGTTTCGGCAGAAATGTGGCTCCCGGCGACATCGGCGAGGTGGCCGCAGTCGCGGCAGACGAGGGCGCCGGCTGGGTCAAGCTGATCGGGGACTGGCCGAGGAAGGGCGTCGGCCCTGTCACCAACTTCGATGAGGAGGAGTTGAAGGAGGCGGTTGCTGCCGCCAGAGAGCACGGGGCCAGGGTGGCGGTCCACACCATGGCTCGGGAGGTCCCTTCCATGGCAGTGCGGGCAGGAGTGGATTCCATCGAGCACGGGCTGTTTCTGACCGACGACGACCTGGAGATGCTGGGGTCCCGGGGAGGGTGCTGGGTGCCGACCGTCGTTCAAGTGGAGGCAACCATCGAACAACTCGGTGAGAGGTCGTCTGGCGGGCGATTGCTGCTCGAGGGCCTCGAGAACGTGAGAGCAAGGCTCGAAACCGCCGTCGCGGCCGGCGTCCATGTGCTGACTGGCACCGATCTCGCCATCCAGACGCATCAAGTGGCGTCGGAGGCGATCCGTCTCTGGGAGTTGGGCCTGGCTCCCGCGGCCGTGATCGAAGCCGTCTCCTGGTCGGGTTTCAGGGCGACCGGCCGTCAGGTCGGGTTCGACCTCGGCGCTCCGGCCAATGCCGTCTTGTTTTCGGAGGACCCTGTTTCGAACCCGCGGGTGTTGGCCGACCCCGCTGCTGTCATCCGAATGGGTCGGATCGTGTCATGAGGCTCGTGCTCGCCTCAGGGTCACCGCGACGCCGCGAACTGCTGGAGCGGCTCGGTCTCGACTTCGACGTAGTCGCTCCCGATGTCGACGAGACCCGGTATCCGGACGAGGCGCCCGCCGCATATGTGGACAGAGTGGCTCGATCCAAGTCCGCCGCCGTGGCCGGCGATGATCTGATCGTGCTCGCGGCAGACACCATCGTGGTGCACGAGGGGAGGGTCATGGGCAAACCCGGTCATCCCGAGGAGGCGCGGACGATGCTGCGACGAATCGAGGGGGATGTCCATGAGGTCTTAACCGGCATTTCTATCGCCAACTGGGACGGTGGGGCGCAGATCAAATCAATCGTCGATGTCGCCGAGGTCACCATGCTCCCGATGACGGAGGAGGAGATCGCGTGGTACGTCGCGACCGGTGAGCCTCTCGACAAGGCCGGGGGGTATGCCCTTCAAGGTCTTGGCGGGCTGTTCGTGGGCAAGGTGGTCGGGAGCCCGTTCACGGTGATCGGTCTGCCGATTCACCTGATCCCCCGTCTCATGTCTGCCTCGGGTGTGGATCTGACGGCCTTCAGAAACGACGTCTCCGGGTAACTTGGCCCCATGAACCGCACCGCCTGGATCCTGACGGGTCTGTTCGTGGTTCTCGTGGTGACCATCATTTTTCTCGTGGGCCGGAACGATGAGACGGGCTCTTCGACGACCACCACCACGTCCGTCGGCACGACGACGACGACGCAGGACGGAGACACGTCGACCACTTCCCGGGCTACCACCACCAGCACGTCTAGCGCCACAACGACGACTGTCCCCACCCCCACGACCACCACGACTCCCCCGACAACCACGACTTCGGTCGCCGTCGCCGGCAATTGGGCCACGACCCCGATGGTCGCGGCAGGATTCGGCGCACTGGGTTGGTGGGACGGCGCCAACTGGGTTCAGGTCGATGAAGGCACGACACTCCCCGTGGCCGGTGGTGAGGACTATCAAGTTGCGCTGATCGGGCTCGAGGCGATCGTCGCCGCAGGTGCCCCGACGACTTTGTGCGAGCCGGTCAACAACCCTGGCGTGGTGTTCGAGAACGAGCAGGTCCTCGGTGACTGGCCGGGGCCCGTCGGTGTAGGTATCACGGCGCCGTGGCTGATCGTGCCGCATCTGGTCGAGCAGATCGAAGACGACGGCACCTACTCCGCCTTCGCCGCCGAGCTCCTGGCCGAGCGTGGTCTCGATGTTCCAGAACCGGCGATGAAACAGATCGTGCAGGTCGATCTCGAGGGAGACGGGGTCAACGAAGTCCTGGTGGTCGCCGAGGACGTCAGCGAGGGTCTAGTTGCCCAGGACGGTGACTATTCGATCGCCTTCGTGAGACGCACGGTCAGCGGGGATGTGCAGACCGACATCCTGGGCGAGTCGGTGATCGTCACTGCCGACGGCCCATTCATGAACTCCTACTCGGTTGGCGCGGTCGCGGATCTGAATGGCGACGCCAGGATGGAGATCGTCCTGACCGCCGCTTACTACGAGGGGGTCGGCGTGGAGGTGTGGGAGTTCGTGGATGGAGGGCCGGCACTCAGGATCTCATCCGGTTGTGGTGCCTGATGGAGAATCCGTTCCTCGATCGTCCCACGTATGTCGGTCACACCGGCATCGAGCTCACCGATGCCTCGCCGGAGTCTTGTGAGGGCCGATTGGTGATCCAGGACATACACCATCAGCCCTACGGGGTGGTCCACGGCGGGGTCTATTGCACTTTGATCGAGACCCTTGCTTCATCCGGCGCCGCCCTGTGGGCGATTCAGAACGGCATGGCCGGGTGTGTCGGGGTGTCCAATCAGACCGATTTCATCCGTGCGACCACCGAGGGCGTCCTGATTGGCTTGGCGACACCCATCCACCGGGGACGCACCCAACAGCTATGGCAGGTGGCCGTCACGCGGGAGCACGACGGGAAGCTCGTCGCTCGCGGCCAGGTCCGCCTGCAGAACATCAACTCCACCGAGTTCTAGAATCTGCTGCGATGCTTCGCATCGGCTCCCTCACCGTCGATCCACCCGTCGTGCTCGCCCCGATGGCCGGGATCACCAACGCCCCCTTCCGGCGTCTCTGCCGCGAATACGGGGCAGGTCTCTACGTGTCCGAGATGATCGGCGCCCGCGGTCTTGTCGAAGGGGACGAGAAGACACGTCAGTTGGCCAGCTTCGCCCCAGACGAGACCCCCCGCTCGATCCAGCTATACGGCACCGATCCCGGGTCCCTCGGCGACGCCGTTTCCTATCTGGTCGAAATCGAGCAAGTCGACCACATCGACATGAACTTCGGCTGCCCGATGGGAAAGGTGACACGGCATGGGGGTGGAGCAGCACTTCCCTGGAAGCGAGATCTGTTCCGATCCATCGTGGCGGCGGCGGTGTCCAACGCCGGGTCGGTCCCGGTGACGGTGAAATTTCGCAAGGGAATCGACGACGACCACCTCACGTACCTCGAGACCGGGCTCACGGCCGAAGACGAGGGGGCGTCGGCAGTGGCGCTTCATGCGAGGACGGCCCGTCAGCTCTATTCGGGCAACGCCGATTGGGACGCCATATCCAGGTTGAAAGAGGCGGTCACCTCGATCCCGGTCCTGGGCAACGGCGACATCTGGACCGCGACGGACGCGATCGAAATGATGACGCGGACCGGATGTGATGGGGTGGTAGTGGGCCGGGGGTGCCTGGGGCGGCCCTGGTTGTTCCGGGATCTGGTGGATGCGATGACCGGACGTCCGGATCAGACCCCACCCGACTCGGGCGAGGTGGCGCGTGTGATGGTCCGGCATGCAGGCCTCCTGGTCGACCACTTCGGTGAGCGGGTCGGGATCGCACTGTTTCGAAAGCACCCCTCGTGGTATCTCAAGGGGTTCCCGGCCGGACCGCAGATGCGCGATGCACTGGCCAGGGTGGAGTCGTTGGACCAACTCGAGAGCCTTCTGGCCGTTTGGGACCAGGACATTCCTTTCCCTGAGGAGGCAAACCACATGGTGCGCGGCCATTCCCACGGCCCCCGCCCGGTACGCCTGCCGCACGGATTCCTCGACCATCGCGAAGGCGATCGCCTCGGCCGGGAGGCGGAACAGGTGATCAGCGGAGGCTGACTCTTCTGTGTCGGCGTTGGCCCATATATGTGGGCTCACGTACCTCAGGTACGCGGTCGGCGCTACTCGCGCTCGGCGTAACCGGCGACTGCAGAGAGCATGAGGTGGGCCATGG
>JALDXP010000214.1:0-4681 GCA_032154885.1 Actinomycetota bacterium | reverse complement strand
TAGCGATCCCGATCTTCATCTTCCTCTTCGTCCTGATCATCCTCGAGTTGATCTTCGCCCTGATGGCCTCATTGGCGGCCTCCCGCGGAGAGCTCTATGACTATCCGATGAGCATCGAGCTGATCAAGAAGTAGCGACCTTTCGCTCCGCCATCCCGTTCAGGACCTCGAGCACGACCCGATTCGCCAGATAGGACGTCTGCTCTCCGGGCCCGTCATACGGCGGAGACACCTCGACGATGTCCGCCCCGAGGACGTTCAGGTCGCGGGAAAGTCTCCGCACCGTGTCGAGGAGCTCCCGTGAGCCGAGCCCACCGGGCTCTGGAGTTCCGGTGCCAGGGGCCAGACCAGGATCGACCACGTCGATGTCGACGCTGATGAAGACACCCTTGGCCCCACCCTCCAGCGAGTAGGCGACAGCCTCGTCGACCACGTCGTTGAGACCCCGTTCCACGATCTCGTTCATCAGAAACGACCGCATCTTCTGCTCACGCATCCATTGCATCACCTCTGGCTCGGGCCAATAGCCACGCAGCCCGATCTGGACGAAGCGGTGGCCGGGCACCGCTCCTGAGTCGATCAGCCGTCGCATTGGCGTGCCGTGCCCGTAGAGGGAGCCGTTCTGGGTGAATCCGGTGTCGGCGTGAGCGTCGAAATGGATGAGGGCGATCTCCCCGAAACCGTGCACCCGGGCCACCCCGAGAGCGTCGGGCCATGTGATGGTGTGGTCCCCGCCGAGGATGATCGGAACTTTCCCGGCAGCGGAGACGAGCTCGACGGCGTCGGCGATACGTCCGATCGAGATCTCCAACTCACCCGGTCGGACATAGACGTCCCCCACATCGACCACTCCCAATGTCTCGAACGGGTCGAGACCGGTGGGAAGGTGGGGCCGGTAACCGTCCATTGCCCCGTAGTCGGCGTTGCGGATCGCCTGTGGCCCGAAGCGCGCACCCGGCCGATAGGTCGTGCCCCAGTCGAAGGGGGCACCGAGGATGACCACAGACCCGTCCCCGAGATCGTCCATCGTTACCGCAGGGACGCCGAGGAACGAGTTCCGTGAGGCGAAGGAGATGTATTCGGCGGAGGCGAAAGGAATCTCGCCTTTTCGTTGTTCGTAGGGGGTGTACATCGGATCGTTACGCTAACTGCCAGACCCCCTCGGTGAGCCATGACGCCAGAGCGCGTGCAACGGACCTATCTGATCCTCCTCCTTCTCCAGACGCTCGCGGCCTCTCTGATCTGGGGGATCAACACCCTCTTCCTGCTCGATGCCGGGCTCAGCATCACCGAGGCGTTTGTAGCCAATGCCGGTTACACCGCCGGCATGGTGATCTTCGAGGTGCCAACCGGCGTGATCGCAGACACGTTTGGCAGGCGAACCTCGTTCATCCTCGGTGCGGCCACGCTGCTCGTGACGACGGCTGCCTACTTGGGGCTCTGGTACCTCGAGGCGGCCATCGGATGGTGGATCCTGGTCTCGGTGTTGATCGGGCTCGGCTTCACCTTCTTCTCCGGGGCCACCGAGGCGTGGCTGGTCGACGCTCTCCATGCCACCGGGTATGACGGTGCAATCGAGACGGTGTTTGGTCGGGGCCAGATCGTGGCGGGCGGCGCAATGCTCATCGGGACGATAGGTGGGGGGTTCCTGGGTCAGGTGAACTTGGGATTGCCCTACGCACTCCGCTCGCTGCTCCTCCTTGCCGTGATCGGAGCAGCCTGGCTCTGGATGCACGACATCGGATATGAGCCGACCAAGGGGGTGGCGGTCGGGGAGCAGGTCCGCGGCATCCTCCGCGAGTCGATCAAGCACGGATTCGGCAACCCTCCCATCAGAATGTTCATGTTCGCCGCGCCGTTCGCAGCAGGAGTGAGCATCTGGGCCTTCTATGCGTTCCAGCCCTACATCCTCGAGTTATTCGGCGACCCGAACGCGACCTACCTGGCCGGGATAGCTGCCGCAGTGTTTGCCGTTGCCCAAATGGCCGGCGGTGCCTCGGTGAAATTCGTGCGAGGGCGGGTCGCGACCCGCACATCGGTGATGATCTTCGAAGTCGTGCTCGGCGGCGTGGCCCTGGTTGGCGTGGGTTTGGCCGAAATGCTCGATATCCCGGTCGGATTCTGGGTGGCGATAGTGCTGTTGACGCTTCTCTCCGTGGTGGTTTCTCTATCGAGCCCGATGCAGCAGGCGTACATGAATGCCTGCATCCCCTCGGAGCAAAGGGCGACGGTGCTCTCCTTCAATTCGCTGATGGGAAGCGCCGGCGGAGTGGTCGCGCAGCCTGCACTCGGCCGGGTGGCTGATGTGTACTCCTTCGGGACCGCCTATGTCGTGGCCGGCGTCCTCTACGCGATCAGGCTGCCGTTCATCGTGGCGGTGCGTCGCATGGGCTTGCGTGCCGACACCGATACCCGCCCCGAGCCGACAATCGTGCCCTGACGTCTGGCATCATGGGCGCGGTGGCTGAGCACGAGAGCACCGATACCGACCCGATGGGTCCCGCCATCATCCGGGGCATCATGATCGGCGTACCGGTGACGCTGGTCGCTCTGTCCATTGGGATCTGGCTCATCACCGACCAGGACATCTTCGTGTCGATGCTGACGGCGTTGCTCCCCGGGATTCTGCTCGGCGCCTTCGGTGGCGGCTTCGCCGGCATGGCGATGACGATGAGGGAGTAGCGAGCTACTCCTCCTCTCGCAGCACGAATACCACAGTCTGCAGATCCGTGAACTCGTCGATTCGTTGGCGCCCCCAACCGGTGTCCGTGCCCGCCGCGCCGCCAAAGGGCTGGAAGGTTTCCCAGAAATCGGTCGAGTCGTTGACAACCACCGTGCCCGAACGGATCCGATCGGCATACCAGAACGCCTTGGTCAGATCGTTGGTGAACACCGCAGCCTGCAGACCGAGGTGGGTCCGGTTGGCCACCCCGACAGCCTCCTCGTCGTCCCTTGCGCTGAGGATGGGGAGCACCGGTCCGAACGACTCTTCCTGCGCCACCTCTGATGCCTCGGGCACCCTGTCGAGGATGGTGAAGTCGTAATAGAGGTCGGTGGGGAACCCTGACGCCCGCCGTCCGCCCATCAACAACTCGGCGCCCTTCTCGACGGCATCGGCGATATGGCGGTCCATCTTGGCGGCCGTCGGCTCGTTGTTCAGGGGCCCCATGTTGGTGGCCTCATCGAATGGGTCTCCGAGCCTCACGTTTCTTGCGGCTTTGAGCGATGCCTCAACGAACTCATCGTGCACCTCGTCGACGACGATCACCCGCTCCGTGGCGACGCACACCTGCCCGGCGTTGTAGTACGCCCCGTAGACGGCCGCCTCTGCGGCCTTGGGCACGTCGGCGTCTGCGGTGACCACGGTCGGTCCGTTGCCTGACATCTCCATGATCGAGCGCTTGAGGCCCATGACCGAGACGATCTTCTTGCCCGTGGCGGACGAGCCTGTGAAACCGACCGCGTCCACCCCGTCGTGAGTCACCAGCTGTGTACCGATGTCCCCGGCGCCGGGGATGACCTGAATGGCACCCTTCGGCGCTCCGGCCTCTTCGAAGACCTTTGCCATCTCGAGCAGGGCCCATGAGGTGAACTCTGGTGGTTTGACGATGACCGCGTTCCCTGTGGCGAGACCGGGGCCGACGTATTCCATGGGGATCATCACCGGGAAGTTCCACGGCGTGACCGCGACCCAGACCCCGACCGGGCGGCGGACGGTGAACATGCGCCGATGCCGGCTGGTTGTCGGGATCAGCTCGCCTTTGAGGCGTTTGACGTCTTCGGCGGCGATCTGGAAGTAGTCACCTGACTCGGCGATGTCGTCTTTGGCCTCTGCCTCAAATGGCTTGCCCTGCTCCATCGAGAGGATTCGGGCGACTTCGTCGACCTTGCCTTGCCACAAGTCGTAGATGCGAAGGCAGAGATCGGCCCGCTCGAAAGCGGTCCAATGCCGCATCTCCTCTGTCGCCTCCCGCGCCGCGGCCACGGCACGGTCGATGTCACCCGGAGAGGCCTTCGGCACGTTGTAGAGGTGCTCGCCCGTAGACGGGGAAGAGACCTCGTAGTGGTCTTCGCCGGTCCCCTCTGTCCACTCACCTGCGATGAAAAGCTGGAGATCGGTGGCCATGGGCGTCACGGTAATCCCGAACCGAGCCTCACTGAATGACGGTTCAGTAGCATGGCCGGGTGAGCCTCCAGGGAGATCAAACCAGGCAGTGGTACGAGCGGGCGCGCAAGGTCCTCGTCAACGGGGTGTCGAGTCAGTTCCGGTACTGGGGCCCTGACGACACCCTCGTCATCGACCACGGCGAGGCGGGGCACCTCGTCGACATGGACGGCAAGCACTACATCGACTATCAGTGCGGATTCGGGCCGGTCATCCTCGGTCATGGCGACCCGGATGTCTGGCAGGCAGTGGTGGACACGGCCGGCGAGGCGACCAGCTTCGCCATGACCCAGCGTCGCGAGGTCGAGGCGGCTGAGAAGGTGATGGCGGCACTGGAGTGGCCCGACTCCATGCGCTTCACCAACACCGGCACCGAGGCGACCATGCACGCGATCCGGCTCGCCCGCGGGCTGACCGGGCGTGACGTCGTGATCAAGTTCGAGGGCCAGTACCACGGGATGCACGACTACGTGCTCTTCTCCACGGCCGGTGTCCCGGTCGAGGGCCTCGGGTCTCG
>JALDXP010000213.1:0-4692 GCA_032154885.1 Actinomycetota bacterium | reverse complement strand
ATCCAAGAAGATCGAGTTGCTCGCCGCGATGCTTCGCCGGCTCGCCCCCGATGAAGCTGCGCCGGCGATCTCCTACCTGAGCGGTAGGCCACCTCAGGACAGGCTGGGAGTGGGGTGGGCGACTATCTACGCCACCGACATAGCTCCAGCAGACGACCCTTCGCTCGAGATACTCGAGGTCGACGAGACCCTGGACGACCTGGCCCGTGTATCCGGCGCCGGCTCCAAGAAGATGAGGGAATCGCTCCTCACGGAGATGTTCGGTCGGGCAACGGAGGTCGAGCAGCGGTTTCTGCGCGATCTCATCGTGCGCAACCTCCGGCAGGGTGCCCTGGAAGGAGTGATGGCGGACGCTGTCGCAGTTGCTCTGGGGGTGTCACCTGATCGGGTGCGTCGGGCCGCCATGCTCGAGGGCGACCTCGTCCTAGTCGCTTCACGAGCACTGGCAGAGGGTCCCGACGCATTGGGGACAGCGTCGCTCGGTTTGTTCACTCCGGTACAGCCGATGCTGGCCAAGACCGCCGCTACCGCCGGTGATGCGGTCACAGGACTGGGCCGTGCCTTCGTGGAGTGGAAGCTCGACGGAGCCCGCATCCAGGTGCATCGGAGAGGGACCGAGGTAACGGTCTACACCCGGAACTTGAGGGACATCACCAGCGGTGTGCCCGAGGTGGTTGCCTCGGTGCTCGAGTATCCGGCATCCTCGTTCATCCTCGACGGTGAGGCATTGCTCTTCGGTCCCACGGGCCCGGAGCAGTTCCAGGACTCGATGAGCAGGTTCGGGGCTGAGGCGTCTGATCAGGCTCCGCCCCTGCGCGCCTTCTATTTCGATTGCCTCCATCTCGACGGGGTAGACCTAATCGACCAATCCCTGGTCGAGCGGCGGGCGGCACTGATCCGCGCGGTACCGGCAGAATCTCTCGTGGGCTCGGTCCTCACCGATGATCCCGACATAGCTGATCGCTTTTTCGACGATTCGGTGGCTGCCGGCTACGAGGGCGTAGTGGTCAAAGACCCGGATCAGCGCTACGAGGCCGGTCGACGAGGATCCGGCTGGCTCAAGGTGAAACCAACCCACACGCTCGACCTTCTCGTCCTGGCTGCAGAGTGGGGATCGGGGCGCAGAGAGGGGTGGCTGTCCAATCTCCATCTGGGTGCCGCAGACGGCCAGGGCGGGTACATCATGCTCGGCAAGACCTTCAAGGGCCTTACCGACGAGATGCTGGCCTGGCAGACCGCGCGATTTCTCGAGATCGAAGATCATCACACCAAGAACACCGTGTTTCTCAGGCCTGAGATCGTCTACGAGATCGCATTCGACGGTATCCAGCGGAGCACGCGTTACCCGGGCGGCGTGGCTCTCCGTTTCGCCCGCGTCAAGGGATATCGAGAAGACAAAGGGCCCCGAGACGTCGACAGCATCGAGACGGTTCGCAGCTTCGCCCGCGGCTAGGCCGACGCCGTTGCCTTCCAGTCGATCGTGTGGATTCGCACTGCACCTTCGATCCCCTTCAGCTCGACGTCACGCCCCTCGGACACGGGGAACCTGACCACCTCGGCCGCCTCCAGGGCGGCGGCCGAGACAACGATCTCGTCTCCCTCCGCAGCCGCGCTGACCCGTGCGGCGCGATGAACGCCGAGCCCCCGGTAGTCATTCACATCGATCGTGGCCTCGTCGGTGTGGAGCCCGATGCGGACTGACGGCGCGAACCCATGTTCACGGCGATGATCAGCGAGTCGGCGCTGGATGGACACCGCCGCCTCCACGGCATCGAGGCCCCGGTCGAATGCGACGAAGAAGCCATCGCCGGTGTGGCTGACTTCCACGCCACGATGGGCGGCGAAGGCAGCTCTCAATTCCCTGTCGTGCCATGCGAGCAACGACTCCCATGCCGAGTCACCGAGCACCCCGACCAGATCGGTCGAGGTGACGATGTCGGTGAACATGAAGGTTTTGGTCACGCGGGTCCGCTCCGCGGTCGGGCTGTCCATCTTGGATACGATCTCGTCGACCCGTCGCAGGTCGAGTTCGGCTCCCAGCTTCTCGAACACCGATGTCGCTGCCCCCAACTCCATCCGGGCCTGGCTTTCATTGCCCGCTCCAAGGTACGCCTCCCCAAGAAGGACCCGGGCTCGGGCGCCCTCGTAGGGGAATCCGATCTCCCGCCAGACGCGGCCCGCCCTGGTCAACTCGCGGATCGCAGCTGCGTGATCGCCTTCTCCCAGCAGGACCGCTCCCCTGGCGGTCAGGGCCATCGCCTCGAATGCCGGTCTTTGGTACCCCTCGGCGAGTCGCTCCAACTCCTCCGTCGCAGCTCGGGCGGTGGCGGCGTCGCGTCTGGCCAGGGCCACTTCCACCTGCGCCGGGAGCAGCCGAGCTCTCGCCAACAGATCGGCGGCCAAACCGGGGTCCGGATCGGCGAGAACCAGATCCAAGGCCCGGGCTGCCTCGTCGGCCCTACCCCGGGCCAGCATCAACAAGGCGAGTCCCGGTTGGGGAACCACACCGTGTTCGTAGGCCATGTTGAACGCTGCTTCGGCACCGACGAGATCACCCATGTGGAGGCGGATCTCGCCCACTTCGTACTGTCCGTGGCCGACCCCGTCGAGCATGTGGTATCGCTCCAGTTCCTGGCAGGCGCTGAGCGCCTCCTGCTCGGCCTCGTTCCAATTCCCCCGAAGACGCTTCAACTCGGCGCGATGGACGCGGCACACGCCTGAATAGCCGCCGACCGAGTGCCGGTTCATCCACCGATCCGCTTCTTCGGTCCACTCTCCGGCACGTCGGAAATCGCCGACATCCCTGCAGGCCGAGATGGTGACGCAGTAGACATCACTCGCCGACCGGAGGCCGGCCTCGCCGGACAACGCAACAGAGGTCGCTTCGTCGATGAGGGCCAAACCCTCCATCCAATCCCCCCTGGCCAACATGGCGTAGCCCTTGAACACCTGCGCCTGGGACTCGGCATCGCGGTTGCCGGTGCGGCGGGCAACCTCCAGGGCCTTCTCGGCAAGCGCTATCCCCTCGTCCAGATCCCGACGCGTGATGGCTTCGTAGACATCCATGACCTTCAACGACGCATGAACGGTCGATTCGGGCTGCTCCTCCAACAACCTCACCGCCCGTGCCCGCCAGCCATTGGCCACCGAGCCGGCCAGCCTCCGCGCAGCCAGATAGGCGAGAAGCACGGCCACCCTGGCCGCCTCCAAAGGCATCTCGGCGGCTTCGTAACGGTTGAAGGCCCGTTCCAGGGCGTCGACAGATTCGTCGGGGCGGGCGGTCCACCATGCGGCATCGGCCAGCAGCTCCAGGTCCGCAGGCGACAACGCCTCCTCCCGGTCGGCCTCGGTCAGCGTCTTCCACGCCTCTTCCCAGGCCTCACGTTGCGCGGCGGATCTACCCGATTCGAGTGTTTGCACCACCTCGAGAGACTACCGAGAAACTTGGGCCTTATACCGACCGGTTCCGGTTGGCCGTGCTACACCGTTAGGGTGCCGCAAGGTCGCGGGAGGGCGATCTGAAGTCCATTTCGAGGTCCACCATGTATCGACGTATTGCCGTTTTGCTCGTCCTGGCCGCCATGGCTACTGCTTGCGCACCCGAAGCAGCGGTCGAATCGACCACATCGTCCCCGGCGACGACGAGTTCGACTACGACGACAACCACCGTGCCGCCGACGACCACGACCACGATCCCGCCGTTCACTGTCAAAGGGTCGCCACCTGGCTTGGCGGCGACGATCGAGGGCTTCTATGCATACGCAGCTGGCGAAGCGGTCAATCCGCCATTGATCGTCAAGCCAGTCCTGCAGAGCATCAAGCCGGGGCCGGTCGAGACTCCTCGCTCCGGCGAGGCGTGGACGGGCATGTTCAAAGGCGATGGAGTGGCGACGGTCAGGATGGGGGAGGACACTTTTCTTGCGGTCAACGGAGGGAAAGGTTGGTTGATCGTGGGCGGCAGATGGCCAAGTCTGTCCATTCCGGACTACTTCGGTCCGAAGCCCCGGTTGGTGGCGGTGGTGGGATCGGATGCTCGGCCGGGTGAGGAGATCCTCGGCACGAGGACCGACAGCATCCATTTCGTAGGGCTCGACGGCAAGGGTGCCGGCGGGATTCTGGGGGTCCCGCGTGACTCTTGGGTTCCCATCGCCGGTGGTGGCCGCTCCAAGATCAACGCTGCCCTCAGCTGGGGCGGCCCCGAGGGGATGATGGAGACATTCCACGATCTCAGCGGCCTGCCGCTCGAGGGATACGTGATGACGGGGTTCGCCGGATTCGAAGCGATGATCGGCGCAGTCCTCGGGGGGTTCGAGCTCTTCGTCCCGGCTCCGATGCACGACAAGGCGTCTAAAGCCGATTTGGAAGCCGGTGCGCAAGTTGTCGATGGCGAACAGGCTCTCGCCTTCTCCAGAACGAGGAAGACGCTTCCGAATGGGGACTTCGATCGGTCTGCGAACCAGGGCCTCGTGATGCTCGACGTAATGAGGAATCTGAAAGAGAAAGGATTTCAGGCGATACCGCGGCTGATGGAGCTCTCCGAGCCGTTCATGATGACCGACCTGACCGCCGAGCAGCTACTCACCTTTTCCGCCTTGACCATTGCCTCGAACCCGAAGAAGATCCCGAACGTCGTGGCTCCCGGCAGCCCAGGGTGGGCGGGCAGCGCCAGCGTCGTCTTTCTGTGCGATTCAG
>JALDXP010000212.1:0-4711 GCA_032154885.1 Actinomycetota bacterium | reverse complement strand
CCCTGGCACTCCGATCGATCCAGGATCGCCGCGCTGGCTTCCGCCCTCGAGCGTTGCGCCAGGACCATGGCGAGGGTGGGACTCGACATCGCATTGCTCGCCTCCAGCGACATCGCCGAGGTCAGGGTCCGCGCTGGTGGGTCGTCCAGCATGGGTGAGAAGCGCAACCCGATCGACTCGGTGCGCGCTGCGGCGGCCGCCGAGCTCGCCACCGCAGCTGCCGGGATGATCACCGGCGCTCGACTCTCCGAGTTGGACCGGGGCATCGGAGGCTGGCATGCCGAGTGGGTTGCCCTGCCGTTGGCCTTCCAGTCGGCGGCGGCGACCGTCGAGGCGATGACCACCTGTCTCGGCTCGATCGAGATCGACGCCGAGACCATGTCCTCGCGGGTCGGTGAGGCTTCGCCCTTCGACCAGCGTCTTATCGACCTGGTCCTCGCTGAGCTCGAGCGGGTCGCCGTGGAGCCATGACGAATTCAGGGACACTGACGTGGTACACGGTGGGAGACGAGTCGGCGCGACCTCTGCTGATGATCCATCCGCTGGGCGCCGACAGCGAGATGTGGGAGGCCCAGCTACCAGTGCTCTCGAGCATGAGGAGGGTGGTGATGGTGGATCTCCCCGGACACGGCAACTCCATCGCCGGAACCGGTCCCTACACGATCCGGGATCTGGGTGAGGACGTCTTGGACGTCGCAACCAGGGCCGGGGCGGACGAGTTCGACCTGTGCGGCATGTCATTGGGCGGTCTCATCTCGATCTGGATCGCTGGCCACTCGCCGGAGCGGGTCATGAGCCTCATCGCCTCGAATACCGCTGCCCGAATCGGCAGCGAGGAGCTCTGGCAGGCTCGGATCGATGCAGTGACCGAAAAGGGCATGGACGCCATCTCGGAGCAGGCACTGGCGAGGTTCTTCACCTCTAGCTTCGCCTCCGAGCACCCCGACGTATTCGACCGGACGTCACGGACCTTGCTCGCAACGGATCCCGACGGCTATGCGGCATGCTGTGCCGCATTGCGCGATGCCGACCTCCGTGAGCTGGTGGAGGCGATCCGTTGTCCGACCGTCGTGATCGGTGGCACCGAGGACATCTCCACCCCGCCGGATGAGTCGGTTTGGCTCCACGAGCACATCCCGGCCAGCACCCTGCACATCCTGGACGGCGCTCCCCATTTCGCCAATCTGGAGCAACCGGAGGCGTGGACGGAGATAGTCAAGGAATTCCTGGCCGAGCAGGATCGCGTCTAAGCCTCGCTTCGGGCATGTGCCGCGCTGGTGCGAGCCTTGAGGTCGCGGAGGGTGGCGAGCTCCGCCGAGGTCGGCGGCTCGCTCACATCGAGAGGGTTCTTCACCATGAGGTCCCAGCCAGTGGCGGCGACGGCCTGGTCGACGCTGACTCCAGGGTGGATGGCCACAAGAGTGAGCTCATGGCTTATCGGATCCGGCTGAAGCACCCCCAGATCAGTGATGACCGTTGAGGGTCCGGCTCCAACATTCCCGACCCGCCCCTCGCCATGACGCCCGAATCCGACCGAAGTAACGAAGTCGACCGAGTCGACGAAGGACCGTGGATTCTGGCGAAGCATCACGATGACCTCCCCGGCCGAGGAGGCAATCTCGGGTGCACCACCGGCGCCGGGCAGCCTCACATCGGGGCTGTCATATGAGCCGATGACGGTGCTGTTCAGGTTTCCATATCGGTCGATCTGGGCAGCCGAGAGGAAACCGACGTCGATCCGCCCCCCCTGGAGCCAATAGCTGAAGATCTCGGGGACGCTGACCACGAGGTCGGCCTTCTCGGCGAGCTCGCCGTCACCAATGGAGAGGGGGAGGATCTCCGGGCGTGTTCCGATGGTGCCCGACTCGTAGATGAGGACCACGTCGGGGGCATGGGAAAGGCGCGCCAGGTTGGCCGCTTCGCTGGGCAATCCGATCCCGACGAAGCAGACCTGGCCGTTGTTGAGCCCACGAGCAGCCGTCACTGTCATCATCTCATCGGGGGTGAACGTGATTTGGCCTGGGCCGGTCTCAACCATTGACATGGCTCGAGATCTTGTCCAGATAGGCGGAATGGTCGGAAGTGTCGACCACGAACTCCCTCATCCACGCCGAGAAGGTTTCGCGGTCGCGGGAGATGACGTCCCACTCGGTATAGAACGCGTTGTCCCTGGTCGAGAAGCCCATCGAGTACGAGGGGTGCGAGCCGCCCGGCACCTCCGCAACTGCACTCACCGTCCATGTCGGCAGGACGACGTGATTCGGGCCGGTCGCGGTCAATTCGTCGACGATCTCCTCCACGGTCACGATCGAAGAACTGGCGGCCAGGACGGCCTCTCGCTGAACACCGGTGATGCCCCACATCCCGACGTTTCCCTTTCGATCCGCCTGTTGGGCGTGAATGACGGTGACGTCGGGGTTCAGCGCCGGGACCGCCGCCAGCTCCTCACCCGTGAAAGGGCACGAGATGCGGGCGACGCTCGTATGGGCGAGGAGGTCCGACCCGGCGTATCCCCGAAGGACACCAAATGGGAGACCGGATGCTCCAGCGGTGTATCGGGCCGCCATGCCGGCGTGACTGTGCTCCTCCAGCTCGATGGGTCCCGGATAGCCATGCTCGACTGCGTCCCGAAACCTGTGAAGGGAGCCCACCCCGGGGTTCCCACCCCAGGAGAAAATCAGGCCGCGGGCGCAACCCATCCCGATCAGCTGGTCGTAGATCACGTCCGGGGTCATCCGGGCCAGAGTCAGTTCCTTCTTGTGCTGTCTGATCATCTCGTGGCCGGCGGCAAACGGGATCAGATGGGTGAAACCCTCCATCGCCACGGTCGCCCCATCGGGGATCAGGTCACCGACGGCATCGGCGAGTGACACGATCTCGGCCATCGCTAATTCCTATGGGGCCAAGCAGACAACCCGCCAACGTTACCTGTGGCCGATTCGCTCACCCGACCACGCCGATCATTAGCTTGCCGGGATGTCCGGGAAGACCTTTCAACACGCCGCCGTGACCTCCGCGTCGGTCTCAGACGTGTGGAAGTCTCTCGACGAGCCGGCTACCTGGGAGGCCATACCGGGCGTAGACCGGGTGATCGACCCTGTGGTGGATGCCAATGGCCGACTCCGGGGGTTCTCCTTCGAGAGCGATGTCGGCGGGCGCAAGTACCTAGGGAAGGCGGCGCCCGCCCTTCGAGCGGAGGGCCGTCTCATGGCCTGGGACATCGATTCCTCGGAGATCAAGGGCAAGGTCGCCATCGAAATCGGGCCACAGGATGACGGAACGAACGTCCGGGTCCGACTCGAGGTGGAAGGCGCGGGAATGCTCGGCTCGCTCTTCTTCCCGGTCATCGCCTCCGCAATCGGAAGCGGATTCGCGGCGACGGTGGAGGAGTTCGTCGCCGGTTTGTGAAGATCAGGCCTCGAGCTCGGGCGCGGGAGCTTCCTCCGCTGTTTCCGATTCGGCGGCCAGCTGCTCCGCCACCTGTCTTGCCTCGTCGCGGCCGCCGGCGGTGATCTGGGCGCGGTCAGTGATCAAGGTCACCTGATTGTCGAGGACCTGCAGGAACCCACCGTGGACACCGATGGTGGTGCGGGCGCCGTCCTCGGCCTCCACGATGACTGCTCCGGTGACCAGGGACCCCATCAAGGGCTCGTGGTTGGCCATGATGCCCAGCTCGCCTTCGGGGGTCTTGGCCAGCAGAAACGTGGCGGTGCCACTCCACACCGTCTCCTCGGGCGAGACCACATCGACCTGGAACGTGTTGGCCACTAGGCGGCGGCATCCTTGGTCAGCTCGGCCGCCTTGCGCTCGACATCCTCGCGGCCGCCAACCATGTAGAAGGCCTGCTCCGGGTATTGATCCATGTCGCCGTCGAGCACGGCCTTGAACGAAGCAATGGTCTCCTCGATCGGGGTGTAGATCCCTGTCTGTCCGGTGAACTGCTCGGCGACGAACATCGGCTGTGCGAAGAACCGCTGAATCCTCCGGGCCCGGCCCACCACCAGCTTGTCCTCCTCCGACAGCTCGTCGATCCCGAGGATGGCGATGATGTCCTGAAGGTCCTTGTACCTCTGCAGGACGCGCTGCACCTCGGTGGCCACGAAGTAGTGCTCCGTGCCCACCACCTGAGGGTCGAGGGCGCGGCTCGACGAGTCGAGCGGGTCCACTGCCGGGTAGATGCCCAAGGCGGTCAGGGGCCGGGAGAGCACAGTGGTGGCATCGAGATGAGCGAAGGCCGTGTGCGGGGCCGGGTCGGTGATGTCGTCCGCAGGCACGTAGATCGCCTGCATCGAGGTGATCGACCGGCCCTTCAGCGAGGTGATTCGCTCCTGGAGAAAGCCCATCTCGTCGGCGAGATTGGGCTGGTACCCCACTTCGGAGGGCATCCGGCCCAGCAGCGTCGAGACCTCGGATCCGGCCTGCGTGAAACGGAAGATGTTGTCGATGAAGAGGAGAACGTCCTGACGCTGGACGTCGCGGAAGTACTCGGCGATGGTCAGCGCGGACAATGCGACCCTGAGACGCACTCCAGGCGGCTCGTCCATCTGGCCGAAGACGAGGGCGGCCTTTTCGATGACACCCGTCTCTTTCATCTCGAGGAAGAGGTCGGTGCCCTCACGGGTCCGCTCGCCGACCCCGGCGAACACCGAAACGCCGCCGTGTTGGGTGGCGACACGGTTGATCATCTCCTGGATCAGGACCGTCTTGCCGA
>JALDXP010000211.1:0-4740 GCA_032154885.1 Actinomycetota bacterium | reverse complement strand
TGGTGATGGTCTGGTGCGGGTCGACCGAGGCATACGAGGAGCCGTCCGAGGTCCACTCCGACCTGCAGAGCTTCGAGCAAGGCCTCAAGGACAACGATCCGGCCATCAGCCCCTCTCAGATCTACGCCTACGCCGCGCTCAAGATGAAGGTCCCCTTCGCCAACGGGGCTCCCAACCTCACGGTCGACATCCCGGCGATGGTCGAGCTCGCGACCCAGGAAGGGGTCCCCATCTCGGGCAAAGACTTCAAGACCGGCCAGACACTGATGAAGACAATGGTGGCGCCAGGGCTCAAAGTCCGGATGCTCGGAGTCAAGGGATGGTTCTCCACCAACATCCTCGGCAACCGAGACGGAGAGGTCCTCGACGACCCGGACAGCTTCCGGTCCAAGGAAGTCTCCAAGCTCGGAGTCCTGGAGCAGATCCTCCAGCCTGAGGTCTACCCGGAGCTGTATGGCGACCTGTACCACAAGGTGAGGATCAACTACTACCCACCGAAGGGCGATGACAAGGAGGGCTGGGACAACATCGACATCTTCGGGTGGCTCGGGTACCCGATGCAGATAAAGATCGACTTTCTCTGCAAGGACTCGATCCTGGCCGCCCCCATCGTCCTCGACCTCGCACTGTTCATGGATCTCGCCGCACGCGCCGGTCGAAACGGGGTCCAGGAGTGGCTCTCCTTCTATTTCAAGAGCCCCCAGGCTGCCCCCGGCCTCTACCCCGAGAACGACCTGTTCATCCAGCACACCAAGCTCAAGAACAACCTGAGGCACATGATGGGCGAAGAATTGATCACTCATCTCGGCACCGAGTACTACGAAGAGGGGTGACCGCTCGTGGGATCACCGTCGGATCCTGGTTGATCCCCGAGTCCGAGATCGAGGAGCGATTCGACACCTCGGGAGGCCCTGGCGGGCAGCACGCCAACAAGAACGAGACAGCGGTCACCCTTCGGGTGGAAATCGCCGCCTCGTCGCTACCGGACGAGATCAAGGAACGCCTGGGGCGCCGGTTGGGATCTCATGTGGAGGTGACGGCGTCGGACACCCGGTCACAATGGCGGAACCGCGAGATCGCCCGCGAGCGTCTCACCCAGCGGATCGAACGGGCATTGTTTCAGCCGAAGCCGAGAAAGAAGACCAAGCCATCACCACAATCGAAGGAACGCCGGCTCGCCGAAAAGAAGTCGAGGTCGGAGATAAAGAAGGGCCGTCGGCCTCCCGAAGCCGACTGACACCCATGGAAAACCGCCCGGAATGTCTTGCTGCGAACTGATGTTCGAGTGATTGTGCAGAATCAGAGAGATCGTGTGAAAAGAGAAAACGCGACGTTGGTCGATGAGACCGGACGTCTCACCAGTGACTCCCTGAGCCAGTATCTGGCGGGGATCGGTGGGCGACCCCTGCTCACCGCTGAAGACGAGGTTCGGCTCGCCCAGGCCATGGAAGCCGGCGCTGAGGCGCGCCTCGCCCTCGATGAAGGCGTTGCCGATCGGGCCGAGCGATCGCGCCTCGAGCGTGTATCCCGCGAAGGACAGCGGGCTCGTCAGGACTTCATCCAGGCCAACCTCCGGCTCGTCGTGTCCAACGCCCGGCTCTACTCCGGTGCCAAGTTGGACATGCTCGACCTGATCCAGGAGGGGAACCTCGGCCTCATTCGCGCCGTGGAGAAGTTCGACTGGCGCAAGGGTTTCAAGTTCTCCACGTACGCGACCTGGTGGATTCGCCAGGCGCTTCAGCGTGCCCGCGCCGATCAAAGCGACGCCATCCGCATCCCATCCGCCCTGTTCGACATCCTGCCCGTCGTTCGCGGCGCCGCCGAAGAGCTGCGGACCAAGCTGGACCGGGCGCCTACACACGAGGAGATCGCCGAAATCACCGGGATCGCCATCGCCGATGTCGACAAAGCATTGTCGGTTGCCACCACGGTTGCCCTCGAATCGCCGATCGGTGAAGACGGGGCGCTTCTCGGCGACTTCATCGCCGACACCGACGCAGTCGACCCCTCGACCGAGGTCGAGCAGCGAATCGTGGAGGAAAAGCTTCGGCAGAGTCTGGCCCATCTCCCCGAACTACATCGGCAGGTGCTCGAGCTCAGGTTCGGGTTCGGGGACGGCGTTCCCGCTGCCTTCTCCACCGTCTCGAACATCACCGATGTGCCCGAGGCCGAGGTGCGTGAGCTCGTGGCCGAGGCACTCGTCCTGCTGGCCACCGACCTCCGAGCCGTCGAGGACATGGTCGCTGCCTGACTCGATGCCCGAGATGACCAATCCACCCGGGCCTGACCGATCTGGCCTTCGTTGATCTGACCTAACGTCGCGTCATGGCAGATATGACCCCAGAGACCTGGGATTTCATCAACGACTACTCACGAGACGTTTTCGGAGACCAGGACGAGCACCTGGCGGGCCTCATGGACGAGGCGATCGCCGCCGGCCTTCCGGCCATCGCGGTCGGGCCAGACGTCGGCCGGCTGCTCATGATCCTCACCTCGATGACCCGGGGCAGGCTGGCCATCGAGGTCGGGACCCTGGCCGGGTACTCCGGGATCTGGATCACCCGCGGGCTGGCTCCCGATGGCCGGCTGATCACGATCGAGTACGAGCCGCGGCACGCCGACTTCGCCCAGCGACAGTTCGAGCGCGCCGGTCTCTCAGATCGAGTCGACCTCAGACGTGGCGCCGGCCTGGCTGTCCTGTCCGACCTGAGCCAGGAGCTGGAGCCGGGCAGCGTGGACTTGCTGTTCATCGACGCCCACAAGCCGGAGTACGTCGCTTACTTCGAGATAGCGAGGCCCCTTCTCGCCCTTGGCAGCCTCGTGATCGCCGACAATGTCTATGGCATCGGCACCGGGTGGATAGACCAGGGATACGGCACCGACGAGTTCAACCGTGTAATCGCCGCCGATCCCGAGTTCGAGGCAGCGGCATTCCCATTCCGCGAGGGTGTCCTCATCGCCCGGCGGATCAGCTGAACGAGCGAGCGGCCTCGTCGCGATCGGGTTTTCCCATCGGTGTCATAGGCAGGGTTGCGACCTGCTGCCAGCGCTTGGGGACCATGAAGCCAGGCAGAACCTGCCTCAATTCGGTCTCGACCAGGGCGGGATCCGCCTGCCCGACATAGAGACAAACCACCTCCATCCCCCACTCTTCGCTGCTGAGACCGGCCACTAACGCATCTTTGACACCCACCACTCCGAGCAGCGCAGCTTCGACGACGGCCGGATCGATGTTCTCGCCTCCACTCACGATGATCGTGTCGGCGCGCCCTGTCACCCGAAGCGCCCCGTCGTCATCGATCGTCCCCAGGTCCCCCGTCACCAGCCAATCTTCTGCACCCCGATCAGGCTCCCCGACGTAGCCGGGGCTGAGCATCGGGCCGCGGACTGCGATCCGGTGGTCGGGATCGATCCGGAGGAAGACTCCGGGCAGAGGATGAGCCTTGTTCTCGAGGGGCGCTCCAGGTTTCAGCGTCGCTACCTGACCGGCGGTCTCGGTGAGGCCATAGGTTGGAAGCACCGGAAGCCCAGCCACACCCGCTCGATCCAATACGCGGTCGGGGATCGGGCCTCCCCCAAGCAGAATCGCCTTGAGGCCCTCGTACGGCCCCGGGTCGACATCGATGACCCGACTCATCATGGTCGGCACCATCGAAGCAACGGTGACCCCCCGCCGGAGATGGGTGGCAAATGTGACCGGGTCAAAGCCGGGGAGCATCCGGACGGCTCCACCCGCGAAGGCCGACCTGACCAGGATCGAGAGCCCGGCCACATGATGGAGGGGCAGGGCGAGGAGCCAGGTGTCGGCAGGGCCGTGACCTAGATGCTGCATCGAGGCACTGGCAGCTGCCTCCCAGTTGTCGATCGTCAGGCGAACACCCTTGGGCCGCCCCGAGGTCCCCGAGGTGAAGAGCACCGAGGCGGCATCGGAGGGGTCGATGGCAGCAGTCTCCACGGCGCCAGTGACGACCGCGGAGCCCTTGGACATCACAGCCAGCAGGTCTATCACCGATTGGATGTCGAGACCCGGCCGTACCACCTCGATGCCATCCACCGGGCGGTCACCGATGGCATCGGCGATCTCCCCATAGGTCATTATGTCGTCGGGGGTCTCGATGAACACCCGCGCCGGGTCGTGTCGCCTCAGCCAGTGGAGCATGCGCCGCGAATCTTCACACGACGATTCTGCCTCTTATCCTCCGCTGATGATCTCCGCTCTGTTCGACGAATCATCATGGGATCAGGTGCCGGGATTCGAGTTCTCCGACATCACGTATCACAAGGCGATCGGGCACGGTGTGGTTCGGATCGCCTTCGATCGACCCGAGGTGCGGAACGCATTCCGACCGCACACTGTCGATGAGTTGTTTGCCGCCCTCGACCATGCTCGCCAGTCCACCAACGTCGGGTGTGTCCTCCTCACCGGGAACGGCCCGTCTCCCAAGGACGGGGTGTGGGCGTTTTGTTCGGGCGGCGACCAGAGGATCAGGGGGCGGGACGGCTACAAGTACGCAGAGGGGGATGGAAACGACACGGTGGATCCGGGCCGACTGGGCCGTCTCCACATCCTCGAGGTGCAGCGTCTCATCAGGTTCATGCCCAAGATCGTGATCGCCGTCGTACCGGGATGGGCAGTCGGAGGGGGTCACTCACTCCACGTCGTCTGCGATCTGACCCTCGCCTCTGAGGAGCACGCCATCTTCAAGCAGACCGATGCCGATGTCGCCTCCTATGACGCCG
>JALDXP010000210.1:0-4755 GCA_032154885.1 Actinomycetota bacterium | reverse complement strand
TCGACGACGGAGATGCCGGTGCGGTCGTAGGCGGAGACGGCAAATTGGGAAAGGGCGGTCGGCGATCCCTGCATCGCGTCGACTGCGGCTCGTGCGCTGCTGGCGAGGGCCAGGTTCTCGCCGACGACGGCGAGGCGGATCCCGGCCGCGGCGACATCGGTTGCGACGCTGCCGCCCGGCGGGTAGTCGCGGGAGAGCCGACCACTGGTGTACATCCCCACCGCCCTCGATTCAGCGATTCCGTCCAGCCCGGCGCTGCGCCCCAATGCCGAGAGACCGAGTCCGGTCCGATGCTCGTTGACCTGCTCCAAGACACCGGCGGTTTCATCCCGCACTTGGCGCACCTCGTCGGGCGCCGCGGGAGGAATCGTGAGGACCTCGTTTCCTTCTGGGACGATCCGGTTCACACCAAACAATCCCTGAATCGCGGCTAACGAGCCAAGCACCCCGTCGGGCGCCATCGTCTCGAAGACCTGCTGGGGCGCCGCATCGGGCCCGGCTATGGCCTGGGCGACCGAAGAGTCCTCGAAACGCGCATCCCAGCCGCCGGGCACCACCCGGGCCAGATTGATCACCACGAGGATGATGGCGATCCCCCACAGCGCCGCGACCGCGGCACCGCCGAGGCGATTGATCAGATTCAACCCGGGGAGCGACATCACCCGCGACAAGTAGTGGGCGGCGATGCTCATCGCCACACCGAAGAGCAGGAAGAGGACCACACCCGCCCCGATGGTCGCCACCTCCGGCGACACCGAGAAACGATCTGTGAGGAACTCACCCAACGGGCCGCTCAGGCGGAACGCGATCCAAAGGCCGATGAAGAGGGCCACCAGGTCGAGGGCCTCCCTGACAAACCCACGAAGCCAACCCCGCACCAGCAACCCGGCGATGAACAGCCCGAGGACGAAGTCGACCATTGCGTCCTACGTTGTACGTTGTAAGCGATACGTATCGCGGTAATGCCGGCTACACCCGGATGGTCAAGACCGGGCAGGGCGCACTCATCAGGATGTCGTGGGCGTTCGAGCCGAGAAGGAATTTGCCGGCAGAGGTCCGGTGCCGTAGCCCGATGACGATCACCTCGCCGCCGAGGTCACTCGCCGCCTGGACGATGTCCTCCGCGGGCGCGTTTCCGCGCACGAAGTTGTGGATCGAGTAGGTGATGCCCTCCTTTGACAACTCCTCGTCGATGATCGCCAGGTCGCGATCGCTGGCGACCACGTCCTCGTCGTCGTCCACGCCGGCGCCGTGCAGCGAATGAACAACGACCAGATCGGTCCCCCGAAGCTTCGCCTCGGTGATGCCCAGTTCCAGTGCCGCCCGACCCCGGTCTGCGGACATGTAGCCGACGATCACGCTCATGGGTTGCCTTTCGCCTCCTGGTGGGCGGAAATTAGCTCCCGGAGAGCTCGATCCGCATCCTCTTGTTGGCTTTTCCTTTCGACTCGGTCTTGACCACTCGCACCTGGCCGACCTCCAACGTAGATGCGACATGGGTGCCGCCATCGGCCTGCCTGTCGAGACCGACGATGTCGATCACCCTGATCTCATCCACCCACTCCGGGATGAGATTGACCTTGGTCCGGATCAGGTCGGGGTCCTTCATCGCCTCCTGGCGCGCCATGAAGACCACCTCGGTCGGATAACCACGGACGAGCTCTTCGTTGAGCCTTCGTTCGACATCCTGACCGAACTCGACTGAGATGCCCTCCAATTCGAAGTCCATCCGGGCGACGCCGGGCTCCATGTTGCCCCCGGTCACCTTGGCGCCAAAGTCTCGAAATATGACCCCGGACAGGGCGTGAAGGGCGGTATGGGTCCTCATCGTCCGATAGCGGCGCTCCCAGTCGATGATGCCTTGAACCGGCGTTCCTGGGTCGGGGAGAAGGGCACCAGGAGCCACGACATGAAACGGCAGGCCGTCCTTGCGGATGGTGTCGGTCACATCGACCTTCCCGCCATCCCAGCGTATGACCCCGATGTCACCGGGCTGTCCGCCGCCCCGGGCATAGAAGACGGTACGGTCGAGAACGAGCCCGTCGTCGGAGACGCTCATGACCGATCCTTCGGCCTCGGCGATATAGGCGTCCGTCGACGCCAGCTCTTCTGTGGGTCCCGACCCGGCCATGGGCGGCGAGCCTAGGCCGGTCTGAAGTCGATCTATTTCAGGAGGTCTCGCCTGAGGTGAGGCCGGAGAGCCGCCAGACCTTCCCCTCCCAGAGGAACCTGGAGCCTTTGGGTACCAGATGGACGATGCCGTCCGCAATCAAGTTCTTCAAGGTCTCGCTGTCGGCGATCAATGAGGGCAGCGGGATCATCTTCTCGGCGCGGGCGGCCACCTTGTCATACAGAGCGCGGGCCGCATCGAGGATCGCTGTCTCATCCTGAAGGCTGCCGGTCGGGAGGAAGACTCGTCCCCCGGGCCGCAACCGACGCACCGCTTCTCGCAACATCCGAATCGGCAACTCGCTGCCTCGTGGACCACCCCCAACTCCGTCGGGGAACCAGCCACTCACCTCGGCCAGGGAGTCAGGCACTCCGGAGACGTCGCCAATGATCACATCGGCGTCGATGTCCTCGTCGAGAGGATCGAACAGATCACCCTGGTGGAACTCGATCCGGTCGGCGACGCCATGAGCCTCGGCGTTCGCCCGGCCCACCTCCTCGACTTCGGGGCTCTTGTCGATGGCCAGCACCCGTGAGGCGCCCAATTTGGCAGCGATGATGGCGAGGACCCCCGTACCAGTCCCGACATCGATGACCACGTCACCTTCTTTGACGTCCATGGTGTCCGCCACCAGGGTCGAGATCGTGGTGGGAGCAAACGTGTGCTCCCCAAGGATCAGGTCGAGCGGCCCAAGGCGGCCTTTCCATTGAAAATATCCAGATGCCATCAGGGGTCCCGTCTGTTCGTTGACATCAATCTACCCGGTTTGGCCCTGCTGATCACTAGCGGGATGTGGAATCGTCGGGAACGAATGGCGCGCCGTGCCCTGGAACTATCAATGTGGCCACTTCCAACACCCGCTCACGGTGCATGTGCAAGCCCTCGGGGTCGGTGCAGAGAGGGTCGTGGAACGGAGCGTCCCGGTACCACCAGAGGTGGCTGAAGGCGACCGTTTCCTCGCCATCACTGACCATCGTTGTGATGTCCTGCGCAGTGTGACCCGGCGTTTCCCACAACTCCACGCCTTCGGCCACCTCGAATCCCTCGGCCGGCCTCGATGTCCAGATGTCGTCCTTGTAGATGGCCCAGTGGTCGTGGACCTTCGCGTTTGGGAATAGGGCCACGTTGATGGTGTGGTCAGGATGATGGTGCGAAAGGATCACGTCGGTCACCTCATCCGGCGAGCGACCCAGCCCAGCGATCGGATCGAGGATGACCGCGGTCGACGACACCATCCCTGGATCGATGACGATGAGCGCCGAGCCCGCGTCGATCAACGAGATCGTCGAGGCAACTCGATCCCCGCCATAGCCCACATTGAGCAGGGAAAAGGCCGGCATGTCCCTACGACTCGCTCACGGGCAGCATCTCCAAGCCGGTGAACGTCCTGTTTGTGAGAACCTCCACCGTCTCCCCGTCGCGGATGTCCACTACCCAAATGCCACGCGATCCCGGGTAGGCAACGAAGCGCCCATCCGAGCTCCAGGCGAGCTGTGGTACACCAGGCCGAGCGTCCGATTGGACCGTTGGGCCACCGTCCTCGACAGGCATCACGTGGATCCCCTCGGCGGTGAGGAGGGCGAGAAGTTGCCCATCATCGGAGAATCGACCGGCGAGCACATCCGCTGAAGGTGTGGCGGCCGGAAGCATCCGGACACCCCCACCGGCACTGAGCAGACCAACTCCCTGGTTGTCGACAGCCAGCCAGCCGGTGCCGACGGAGTCGAGGACCCGCCCGACCTTGGTGTCTTTGATCTCCCCGGCGGCTGTGAACAGGACAATGCTGGCGCGGGCGTCATCCTGTACGGCAAAACCCCAATCCCCCCATGCCTCGACATGCCCGTCGATGCCAACGGCACGCGTGACCAGCTCGGGCACGCCGTTCCCCTGGTGCACCGCCCAAATCTGGAGCTCATCGTCGACAAAGGTGGTGTAGGCGAGTCGTGAGGGACCGGTGTCGTGCCAGGCGTAACCGGTGACGTCGGTGGCGATGATCGCAGCGTCCTGAGGGATCCCGGCGTAGAGGACACCGGAAGCCTGGTCGGGAACGGGGAGCAAGGAGGCGATGCTGCGCCCCGACAGGTCGAACTCGACCGGATCCGGGGGTCGGGAGACCCCGACCGGGATCGTCCGGACGATCGGCTCGCCGCGAACCGGCCAGACCAACAACTCGAGGCTCTGGCCGTCGCTGCGAGTGACTGCAATCAGGCCATCGCGAAATCCATCGATCACCTCGCCAATCCCGCCCTGTTCCACAACCGCCCCGGCGGCCGTCGTGCTCGTGATCGCTTCCACGGGCGGTCCGGGCCGCAACACAAGCACCGTCAGGCCGGCACCCAGGACCAGACCCACCACCAGCCATCCCAAGGCGGGCCGTGAGCCCCGCGGTGGCCGAGACTCGCGGTCATCCTCGACGACTTTCGGTGCCGACACCACATCGCAACGGTACGCGTGAAAGAGATATCTGAGGGCGGTTCCCGGTGACTGAGCCCGAAATTGAGTCTAAAGTCGCGCCGCGGCGTGGCTCCCTGTCTCGCCGCGCGTTTCCACATGGAGGAAAGAAATATGAAAATGAAGAGAGGCCT
>JALDXP010000209.1:0-4763 GCA_032154885.1 Actinomycetota bacterium | reverse complement strand
GTGTCTCCCGGATCGGGTGTGTCACCCGATCGCCATCCTCCGCCCTGTCCCCTCGAGTCCACGACGAGATGCGGATAGCCGACGCTTGACCAGCGGAGCCAGTCGATCGGCCGGCCGCGGCCACCGTTGTAACCGATGTACTCGACCACGACGGGCGCTCCATCGGCCATCACGTGGGGCAGATAGAGCCAGGCGGCAACCCTGTCACCGCCGTGCCCGGAGAACCGGACATCCAGGACGTCGGCCGACCTGATCAGGTCGCCGGCCGGCTCGACTGTGGTGTCGATGCCGTAACCGGAGGCCTCCTCGAGCTGAGTGGACCAGAAGCCATCGAAGTCGTGTGGCTGTTGGACAGTCGGGGAATACGTCCTCAGTTGGTCCAGCGGAAGATCGAAATGTGCCATTGGGTCGACGCGTTCAGATCAGCACCGAGTAATCCGCCTCCAGCCGCTCCCAATCGAGCATGGCCGTGAACCCGCCAAGGCTCAAAGTAGATGCCAGCGCCGGGATGTCATCGAACGGAGGTGGGATGAACCTCGGCTGCTCGACGAGATCCTCCTCTTCGAGCTGATGGAGGGTCACCATGTCGAGGAGGTCCACCTTCCCACAGAACAGGAGTGGTATCCGATGTGAGCGGCCCAGGTTGATTGCCAAACGGACGTAGAGAAGGGTCAGGACCAGACCCTTGCCATAACCCAGGTCTTTGGTGAAGGGCCCTTGGTCCGGAAGGCTGCCTCGAAAGATGCGCACTGCGGCCGCCCAGGCCTCGTCTTCGGTGAGACCGTCGGTGCGAAACATCTCGAACACCTCGACGAAGTTCGCTCCTTCGCTCGCCGCCCGTATCCCCTCGATTCGATGCATGAGCTTGGCGAGACGACGTGGGTGACTGCGCAGGTTGAGCATCTCGGTGAGAACGGCAAGACCCTCCTGGGTGACCGTCGTGCGAGGAGCGGCCTTGCCCAGAAAGGTGCACACCGGCTGGGCCAGGCCGTTCTGGGTGGTCCCGATATGCACCCAGGCCTCGTGAGTCTCGAGCAGGTCGAGATCACGCTGGGAAAACATGCGGTCTTCTCTCACCTTGATGTAGTCGCTACCGGCGGCGGCGTCGGCCGCGATTCCATCGTCTGGCCGAACATCGACCATTCCCTTGCCCATCGAGATGTCTGCGCGGCCCTGCAAGATCCCCACCGCCTCGGTACCCGGGATGTTCCGGAGGTCCTTCTCCGTCTCCGAGTCCACATCCAACCCCTGAAGCACATGTCTCATCTGTTGTGCCAGGTCGGCGATCGTCGGGCCGCCGACGTGGAAGACGTCCTGCGGCGTCCCGTAGAGCAAGCTGGCGATCTGGGAGAACCCAGGAGTTCCTCTGGCGTCGAGCAAGTCGACCGTTTGCCGGAACTGCTCACACATGAATCTCATCAGGTTGCCTGCAGGGGAGACCGGGCCGAGTTTGGACTGGAGGTCGGCCTCGATGCCTCGCAGCTCGTTGCGTGTTGCGTCGGGATCGAGCTTGCCGGTGCGGGCCTCGTAGTAAGCCAGGTCAATTGTCGGGAGCTCTTTGAACTCCGAGGCAAAGAACTTCTCCTTGATCGAATCGTCCCAGTTGATCGCGTTGAGCACTTTGATCGGGCGCTGTGCCTCGACGATGCGATCGCTTAGCTCTTTGATGGTGTCGCGATAGGTGTCGGTCATCTGACCGGCGAATCTAGGTGAGATCGGTCATCTCGCGCCCATCGGCGCCTTCGCCGGAGCGCCGGGCGTCGAGGTCTCGACCACGATGCGCAGGGCAACCAGCGAGAAGACGACGATGGCCGATCCCAGATACAGGCCGACCATGAGCGGGCTGGACGCGTCGGTTCCAGCCCACACCCCGTGCAAAAGGGAGGCTACGAATACACCGAACGAGGCGAAATGGATTGTTCTCCAGGCCTTCTGGCCGATCCAGCGCTTGAAGTAGAAGCTGGTGCTGACCAACACCAGGGCATAAAGGGCCCCGACGCCCGCGGTGACCGCCAACGGCCGCCAGTCGGAGAGCCCCGGGACGAGGATCTCGGCCCAACTGAAGTCCAGGAAGTCGTGGACGGACAGGACCCCGACGTGGACCAACGTGGAGATGAGAGCGCCGATCCCGAGAGACTCGTGGAACCAAGTGAGCGGTTTCGCCTTGACCAATCGGCCGAGCAACTTCGTGCTCAAAAGCAGGCCCCAGATCGTGGCCGCGCTCAGCAATGCGAAGGCAACGACGCCAGAACCTCTGATGATCAGCCACTCGACGCTCATGCGGCGACCTCGATGCCAGGCGTGGCGTAGACCGACCCGTCATGCCAGACCACGACTGCGGCATCGACCCAAGCCGATTTCGTGGCCCAAGCCAGGCCATCCTCGCCTCGCAAGAGCACTGCCTTGGCCCCCGCTTCGGCGTCGAGCGCCGATCGAGCCAGCACCGAGGCGCTGAGGATCGGCGAGTCGATCGGCGCCATCGTGCGCGGGTCGATCAGATGACTCACCTCCCGATCGCCCGCCTTCCAGCGCCGCCGGGTGGTGCTGCTGGTCGCCAGGGCGCCGATTCCCACTCGGACACGCACCGCGATCTCACCCCAGGGATCGACCACCGAGACGATGGTCTCCGGGTCATCGCTCCGGATATCGCCTCCAGCAGAGACCACCGTCGCCAGCCCCTGTTCGACCGCTCGGTCACAGGACCATCCCTTGGCCACCCCACCGAGGTCGATGGTCGTTCCCGATGAGCGAGCGAGTCGCCTGCCATCCAACGTCCAGCGTGGAAACGGGACAGGCGACGGAACTTCCTCGATCCCTAGTCCTTCGTCGAAGGACCTGCCATATCCCCATCCGGACACGCCCGTGCCAACGCCGACATCGACCAAACCATCGGTGAGGGAGCGAAGCCGATCGGCGCCAGTCATCACCTCGGACAAGAGGCTGGAAACCACCACCTCGCCCTGGGCTGAGCGGTTCACCCGGCTCAACTCGCTGTCATGGCGGAAACGGCTGCAGACCGACTCCACCTCCTCGAACCAGGAGCGCAGTCCGGCGGCAGATTCGGGGTCCGGGCACCAGGCGTCGATCCCCGTTCCCATCGCAGGGAAAGTGATTTGGATCATGAGCCGCTACTCGTCACTTCGGGCGCAGACCCCGATGCTTGCGGAGTCGGGGCTACTGGAGCGGCCGTTAGTGGTGCCAGCTCTCGGCCGAGGCGAATCACGATCAAACCCTGATCGAGTGGATCGGGCATGGCTTGCTTCGCACCGATCGTCTCGCTTGCCTCTGGCGAGGAAACATCTGCGGACTCGCTCGATCCCAATGGCAGAGGGCCTGCCAGCAGAGCACTGCTCCAGGCAAGACCGGCCCCGGTCCAGACGAGGATCCGATTCCACCGACCCTGGTCGAAGCGGCTCATCGGTCGCCGCCAGACTCGAGAGTGAGCGCCGCGCCATGTTCAATGAGGGCCCGGGCCACCGGGGCCGGGATCGTCGCCAGCTCTTCGGCCGTGAGGACCCGGGCCCAACCCTCGGTCTCGAGGGCTCTTTGCACCGATGGATCCATGCCTTGGATGGCCGCGAGCTCAGACACGAGAGGCGGGTCTACGAGATCGCTCGATCGAGGAGGGCTCGTCGTGGCGTCAAGGGCAAAGATCCCGGCAATGAAGACCACCAGGCCGGTCAGTCCCTGAATCGACGGCCGGCTCAATCGTGGTCCTCCCCGTGACGGCCGTGATCGTCCTCGTCGTCATCATCACCGCCATGACGGCGGTGATCGTCCTCGTCGTCATCATCTCCCCCGTGGCGGCCGTGGTGCTCCTCCTCCGATGCCACCACGACTTGCTCCCCTACAGGAGCCGGGGTTGGAGGCGTTGCCGGGATGGCCGCCGCTTGGGGCGCCGAAGGTGCGGGCAGCGGCGTCCCCTGCTCGGCGCAGATCCCGCGCAACGCATCGAGGGCAGCCTGTTGCAGTTGGCTCAGGGTCCCAGCCGTCTCGGCAGCGACCATCGCCAGCCCGGCTTCCCCACAGGCTGTCTCGAGGTCCGCCCCAGAGGGCGGGGCCGCGGTGACGGCTGGCTCCACAACCGGTGACGTCTCCGGTGCGGTCACCGACTCCGAAACACCGCTGGTCTCGACGAGAGATGAGGCGGCATACGCGCTGAGAGGCACCAGAAGTGTGCCGAGAACCACCGACAGGGAAACACTCTTCTTGGGTCGCGGCGAGCTGTTCCGGGACACCATCAGAGCTCCACGAAGATGCACTCGGCCGGGCACTCCTCGGCAGCCTCGAGCACGAGATCGAGTAGATGCTCCGGCACGCGTGCCTGCCCGTCGAGACCTTGGGGCCCGTGTCCGTCCCCGACGAGCCCATCGAAGACCACAGTGGACCCGAAGTGAGCGGCGTCCTCCTTGACTGCCCAGGTCCCGTCGTGACGCGCCTGGAACACGTCAGGTGCGATCTGGGCACAGGTGCCGGCGCCCATGCAGGCGTCGGCGTCGATCCAAACTCTCGTCATCTTGAAGGCTCCTTGGTCGTCAGAGCCAAGGTGCCATGGGCCGGGTCAAGACCGCCCTAAGGCCCGTTCAAGCTGGAATCAAAAGCAAGGGCGGCCCCGAAGGGCCGCCCTCGCCGGCTCCATTGGGTAGGAGCACCCGCTACTTCTGACCGCAGATCGCGGCAGAAGAAGCCTCAGACTTTTGAATAGCGGCGCGGTTGGGAGACGATCTGAGCTGACCCCCGAGAACGAGCGGCCCGTGGCTCAT